>NZ_JAUBQS010000101.1:0-13034 GCF_036701355.1 Microcoleus sp. Pol12B3 | reverse complement strand
TTAATTGGGTCAACAGGTAAAAAATGAGTAAGATTACTCATTGACAATAGTGTTTTTAGCTTAACTTGTGAGCAATGGCTACACCATTATAAAAATAAGCTTTACCGTCAATACTCCGGACAGTTTTTAAAGAGCGAAGCTTGCTGAAGGCATCGCATCCTTATTTAAAAACTGTTCGGAGTATTGTAAAAGTACGGTTAGAGGGGGGTGCGGGATTGTTTTTTTCCTAATCAAGAGAGTTAATGCCTACTTGTTGAAATATTCATCTTCTTACAAATTGGTTGTTTTAGGCAAGCGATCTCAAAGTCTATCCAACCGGAGGCTGTGGAGTAATCGCTACAGAATTAAAATCAAGCAATTAGTGAGCAGCAGGTGCCTTGGCTCCAGTGCCTCCCTTGCCGAGAAACAGCAGCAATGGCAGCGAGCAGAGAAAGAGAATGCCGACAAAGCGAAAAATGTCTGCGTAGGATAGAACGGCTGCCTGCGTATTGACTAATTGGGAGAGCGCGGCGAGGGCTTGTTTTTGGGCAGTTGCGGCATCAAAACCGCGACTCTGAAACAAACCAGTTAGTGCACTGAGCCGCTCAGTTGTTTCTGGATCGTAAGGCGTTAACTTTGCCAACAAAATGGCTCGATGAAAAGCCTCTCGTTGAGCCAGTAATGCGGTCAGAATGGCAATGCCAATACTACCGCCGAGCTGACGAGTCAAGTTATAGAAGCCCGATCCAGCCGATACATCTTCTTTGGGGATGGAACCCAATGTTGCCAAACTCAGAGGCAGGAACATCAAAACCGTAGTTGCACCGCGCCAGATTAGGGGCCAAAACAAATCATCAGTTCCGGTTTGGGGCGTGATTTTTGCCAGCTCGAACATGACTGCTGCGGTTCCACAGGCTCCCAGCGCAATTAAAATGCGGGCATCCACCTTAGTCGAAATTTTTCCCAATAAAACCATTATGATGGCGGACGCTAAAGCTCCTGGAGCGAGTAGAAATCCGGTTTGCATTGCCGAAAATCTCAGCACGCCTTGAGCAAACAGCGGTACAGCAAACAAGGCTCCGTACAACCCCATGCCCAAAATACCAGAGTAAAGGCTACCGGCTGCCAGGGATTTATGCCGCAGAACCCGCAAGTCAACTGCTGGTGCTTTTGTGCTGAGTTCTCGCCAGATGAACAGAAACAGCCCCATAACCGCCACAAACGCCAGGAGGGTAATGAAACCAGATTCAAACCAGTTTTCTTTTTCCCCTTCTTCCAAAAATGCTTGCAAACTACCTACCGCAATACACAGCAGTACAATTCCTGTCCAGTCCACTTTCTGCTGCCTCCGTCCGTGTTGCTTCGAGTCTGGTCGCAGGAACACGATCGCCATGATGACGGCCACAATACCGACGGGCAAATTGATAAAGAAAATCCAGCGCCAGCCTAATGTATCGGTCAGATAGCCGCCTAGCGTGGGCCCAATAGCCGGACCTGCAATCACCCCAACTCCAAACACCGACTGCGCTAACCCCTGTTCCGCAGGGGGAAAAGTTTCAAACAGAATCGCTTGCGCTTTTGCCAACAGTCCGCCTCCACACAAGCCTTGAAGAATTCGAGCTACCACCAGCACTGGCAGGTTAATGGATAAACCGCATAACACTGAGGCGGCTGTGAACCCGATCATTGAAAAGACAAAGTAGGTTTTCTTGCCGAAGAAGTCCCCCAACCAAGCAGAGAGCGGAATCATCACAACGTTGGCGATCGCGTAACCCGTTACGACCCAAGCAATTTCGGTCACGGTTGCGCCTAATGTCGCCTGCATATCTGTTAAAGCAACGTTCACAATGCTGCTATCAACGACTTCTAGAATGGCTCCTAAAGAAGCCGTCAGGGCGATCGCCCACTTGAGCGGTCCCTGCACGTATCCCGCTGGATCGAAGGCAGATTGTTTCAATTTTTTTAATGGTTTTGCTCGCTTTTGTTGAGCGTTTTGTTGAGCGTTTTGCTGGTCTTGAGGCTCAGACTGTTCCAAATCGGTAAAAGCCTGAATATCAATAGAATCTGGTTCAGTTGCATGACTCCGTATTTGAGGGCGTTTCATTTTTAGTCTCTACTTCTGCGATCGGCTCCGGCAGTTGCTTCGCACCACCGCAACGGGTTAGGGTGCTTCAATCGGGAAATGCCAAATTCATAAGAAAATTGTCAGGAACCTTCATTCTGGAGACGAAGTACGACTTACAGAAGACGCTGCTGTGCTAACTCCCCGCACCCATAAATCCACACAGCCTTCGATGTATCGTTTACGGCTATAGCCCCGGTTTACTTGAGAAACATGGCGGCGAATCATACCGGACAGCAGCATTCCAGTCAATTGATCCACTGCCAGTGCCAGATCCACATTCGGACGAATACTGCCGCGTTCAACACAGGTTTGTAGATAGGAAATTAGTTTTTCACGGAGCGGTAAAAATGATTGCTGAAGCACCTCCAGCGCTTCTGTCGGATGCCGGTGAGCTTCACCAATAAACATCCGAAATAGAGCTTCGTACTCCTCCAGCATGTCGTCGTGGAGCTTTGCATAATGCAGGAGATCGCGGCGTAGGTCATAAGTCCATTCGTCTTGATGCGCCAACGCCTCCGTCCGCAATGCTGTAATGTGCTGGGCAACCGCACTCAACACTTGCTCTTTGCTCTGAAAGCGGCGAAACAAAGTGACTTCACTCACATCTGCAACACGAGCAATTTCACGAGTTGTCGCTCCCACGTAGCCTTCTGTAGAGAAAACTTCAATCGCGGCTTTCAACAGCCGATCGCGGGTTTCTGCTGCACTTCGATTCGTTCTACTCATCTCAATTAATGTAAGCACTAACTTACATATTCTAGAGCGCCAAAGGGCTGTAACTTCAGCCGAAAGACGGATTTTTTGAAACACATCGGGTGGGATTTACGCTCAGATGCCGGGAAACTAGGGAAAATCGTCGCGCAAATAAACTAGAGATCGCAGCAGGAAACCCGGTTTCTAGGCTAAAGCCGAGAGGTAGAGTTGAGGGAGTGTTGCCACTCCACCACCTCTGTTCCGAAACCATGCTTGCGATTGTTCACCGCACAGATTGACGGGGCGACAATTCCGTCAAAAGTCTTACCTGTAGCCCAGGAGGGAAACTCGCAGCTCAAAAAAGATGGGCCAAAATTCACTTATTCGCCCTATTAAGTAATTCTGTGCGTGCGGAGCTGTGCGATCGCGTTAAGAATTTTAGAGTTCTGATTGCCCGTCTAGATCTACATATCCGCAATCTATCAGAGCCGGTTTTAATTTAAGCGTTTTTAGGTGTTATAATACTGCTTGAACATCTTGAGATGAAGCAGGTTTCACCGCAAACTGCTGCACTCCTTTATGAAAAATGGCATAGTATCCGTTATAACCGTTAACGAGTTCTAAATCAACCCATTTGACATAATAGAGTTCATCGCCTGTCGCTTTTAATTCAATTTCCAGCAAAGCTTTTTTATTGATACTTTTTGCCAGTTGCAAGGCAGCCTCAATAGCTTCTTTTTGTGTCACAGCCAAAGGAAGTTCGCCATCATAAACGAAGTGCTCTATCAGGAATATCTAACAAGTCCAAATTGTCGAATTAAATTTGTTGGTGCTCCGCTTAATGTTTCTGATTTTACCCTAAAGTTGCGGCGGTTCGTAAAACATGAAGGTACAGATAAATTAGCAGCAAATGGATTGTTTTAAACCAAGCATCCTAACTATTATTGTATCTAGATTTGACTCAACTTTACATCTCTGGTGGCAGCTTGCGATCTAACACTTTCAAGAGCGGAGTCGGGGGCGCCTCCACCGCCTTTCTACCGCCTCGATTTCAGGTGTCTGCAACAACTAACATCGCTCCACTTCTCCTTACAACCAAGCCTGAGAGCAAATGCTCTCAGGCTTTTCTAGCGGGATTTTTAACTGCTTGTTGGATTGGGCGCGCTAACTCAAGCAGAGGATTTGGTTTCTTCAGCTACTTGTTCGTTGTTGGGCAACTCCAGGCAATAACCAGCCCCATATACGGTTTTGATGTACCTAGGATGGCGGGGATCGGGTTCCATCTTGGTTCTCAAGTGTCTGATGTGTACACGAATAGTCTCGATGTCGTCGTCGGGGTCGTAACCCCACACTTCTTTGAGAATTTCGCTGGGAGAAACTGTCTGACCGTGGCGCTGAAGCAAGCAGTGCAGCAACTCAAACTCTAGGTGGGTCAGTTTGACTGTCTGATCGTACCAAACAGCTTCAAACCTTTCGGGGACAAGGGTCAGCGGGCCGTAATTCAGGATTTCGGAGTGTTTGGCAGCTTGGGGGATGCGGTCTGTGCGCCTTAGTAGAGCTCGCACTCGGGCTAGCATCTCTTCTAGTTCAAATGGTTTGGTCAGGTAGTCGTCGGCGCCGGAGTTGAAGCCTTCTACTTTGTCTTGAGTTTGACTTAAGGCTGTCAACATCAAGACGGGAATGTCTGAGGTGCGCTCGTCACGCCGCAAACGCTGACATACGGTGAACCCGTCTACTCTAGGCAGCATGAGGTCTAGCATGATCAGGTCGGGGAGCAGTTGTATGGCTAGTGCCTGACCTTTGATGCCGTCTTCTGCCTGGGTGACTTCGTAGCCAGCCATTTCTAGGTTGACGGCTACAAGTTCGGCGATCGCCGCGTCATCATCAATAACAAGTATCCGGGGCATCATTATTTATCTCACCGCTAACCGAATGGCAGAGCCTACAGCCTTCTGGGGGTTCCAGGTAACTTTAACGAACAATTTTTTAATTTTAAGCTTCATTAAGGATTATAAGGTTCATTAAGAACTTTGCGGGCTGTGTAAATATTCTTGTAGTAATTATAAGCCCTAGGAGCGCATATCACAAAACTGTTCGCCAAAAATCTTGCTGGGGGCCGGTTTTTTACGGGCAAGAACAGCCTCAACTTGTGGAGGGTGCGCCTGCGACTTGACAGAATCCCCTAACGGTAGCCCGCGTCTTGCAGAACCCAGTTAACCATTAACTGTTACCTGTTAATTTTTTGAAGAGGTTAATTTTTATTAAAAAAACTTTAGTGTTTTTTGAGGGGTAGTGCTTACTTCTTTCGGGTGTTGACGCTACATTTAAATAATATCAATATAAGTATTGATAAAAAAACAAAATATATTCTATTGTTTAATAGAATCCGATAAAGGTCAAATAATCAATCCCGTCACCTAAAAATTTTAAGCCGATTTTTTTGCAGGTGGGGCTGATTTTCTAATCTGCCTGGAATCAGCAAAACAACCGCTTGCATACCTACTGAGGGCGAGTTTGCGATCGAGCTGGCTGAGTATTTTTGCTTGGTATAGTCGCCTTAGAGCCTAATTTTTGGAAATAAAGACCCCCGATGGTGGCTAAGAATATTGTGTAAGCCGCCGCTTGAACGAGATAAAGTCGATCTCTGTATCCAAATAGTGCTTTGAGAACGACTCCCGGAAATTCCCGATCGGGCAAAGTTTCCGCTGCATTCCACACCATCGGGCCTAAAATACAAGAGTGGAGTGATGCGAGGCGATCGTAATAAACACAAATCGCTGCATACTTGCTATTCATCTGGGACAAAATCCCAGCGGCTTGGTCAAAATGTTTGAGTGCAGATACTGCCAAACCTGCTACGATTAACAGCAACAAAATCCCCATAAACTTGAAAAACAGGCGGATATCAATTTTGACACCCCACTTGAACAGTAGCGCGCCAATGGTTGCCGCCCCAGTCAAACCGCCCAAAGCTCCCAAAGCGGGACTCAAACCTTGTTGAAACTGAGCACTGACAAATATAACTGTTTCAAAACCTTCGCGCAGTACCGCAATAAAAATTAAGCCAAATATGCCCCAGCCGGCATTGCTATTTTCTGTCAAAGCTGCTGTAACTGCTCCTTCAACTTCTGCTTTGAGAAAGCGCGCTTGCTGAGTCATCCAAATTAGCATCCAGCTTAGCATTGCGATCGCCACAATTCCCAACACGCCCTCTAATAGCTGTTTAATTACTGGTGCGTAAGGCTGCTCGGAGGTTGATAATACTGCCAGCAACCCATGGAATAGAGCACCGACAAAACCGCTAGCAGCAATGCCGGCTGCGACACCTGCATAAACCCATGAATTGAGGTGACTTTGCTCGGATTTTTTGAGACAAGCTAGTACAATTCCGACGACTAAGGCGGCTTCTACGCCTTCGCGCAGGGTAATTACAAAAGTCGGTAGCGCTTCACTAAAATTCATTTTTTATAATCATGGGGCATGGGGGAGAGGGCAGGAGCATGGGGACTTGGTCATTGGTCATTGGAAATAACAACTCACCAATAACCAATAACCAATGATTAAATCAACTATAATCGCGCAGCATTTTTTTCAATTCTACTTGGTGCAATTCTTCTTGTCCAATTAGATTGCGGGCATATTCTTCCAAATAAACGCTGGAGTCAGTCACAACTTCAAGTAAAAATTTATACTTTTTAAGCGCTTTTTTCTCGTGATTTAAACTTTCTTCTAACAAGTCTTTCACCGAGTGTTTGTAGGTTTCTTCTATGGGAGCAATTTTCTGACTGGGATGCCCCTCTAAACCGGTGAGAATTTCTCCTGCTTGTTGGGCGTGGAGTAGGGATTCCGTTGCTTGTGCTTTAAAAAACTGCACGATGGGAATCCGGTTTGGTCCTGTCACCATTAGTGAATAGTGGGTATAGCGCACGACACCTGCAAGTTCCCATTCCATGATGGTGCATAGCAGTTCCTGGGTTTTTTTCTCGTCAAGTTCTTTCATTTGTTGTTTTAGAAGTAGCAGGCCTTAGAGGGCGCTGTTTATAATACCACATTTAAGTTAAAAATGAAAAGTAAGGTGCTGATAGCGCACCTTACCGGAGAGATGTTGTATGTGAGTTACGGGTTAACTTCTAAGGTTCCAGTAGGAGCAAACACTACAGTAAACTTAAAGAATGCTGCTGCACTGTTACCCCTGCTAGTTTCAGAAGATTTCAGCAGATTTGGTAAAGGAGTTTCTTGGGTGTAATCCTTGGCTGGTTGATTGAGAGGCTCGAAATTGCCGATCGCGCCATCTTGACTTGTAGTGACTCGATACACTAGATTTTGATTGAACGTAGGGCTAGTTTGCCAACTTCGATCGATGCGATCGTAGACTTTCAGAGCTAACTCATCTAGTTTTACGCGATCCGTAATGTCTGCTGTCTGATTTGTTTCATCCACCGCCTGAACTTCCTGCTCGCCTGCTGATACAGGTACAGCTTGGACAGTCTTATCTGTAGGGCTACTTGCAATAGCCGTTTCAGTAGATGTATTAGTGAAAGGTACAACCTGTGGAGACTTCTCAAGCAGCTTTTTTTGGCTGTAAACAACTAAACTGGAATTATTTGTAGTCGCAAGCGCACTGCTACTGGCAATAGCTGGTTCCGCCAGCCCCTTAGCAACAGCGTTAGCGGGATTTTTGCCCTCGATGGTCAAAGACTTGACGTAGGAACCGAGAAACTTTTCTTTTTGGCTGACGCGCCACATTGAGATAGGAAAAGTCACAAAGAAAAGAGTCAAAACTCCCATACTAATCCAAACTATTTTGTGCATCTCCCTGGCAGGGAGCGGCTTATTTTTTGTTTCCATCATCAAACCTCACATTACTTAAGTTAACGGCAAATAGGGAAATAGAGGATGCCAGGACATAGCTGTCGCAGCAACTAACAAAGCAAACATCCAGAAAAATATGGTGCGGCTTTTAATCTGCTGATTTTTCCACAGCAGATGCAGAATTTGCCAACTGACAAGCCAACCGACAAGCAACATAGTTTCTTTGCCCGTGTAGCTGCCGATGTTGCCCCACAATTCATCATTAGTCTTGCTTCCCGGAATCCAACTACCGAGGTTCCAAAGCATTTCGTTTATCTCTTTAGATGTGTCCCCTAAATGGTGACTCACCATCATTGTGAAACAACCAATTGCAACGCTAACTATTGCTGCTGCTGCTGGGCCCGAAACGTTAGGCGCAGTTGCCGAACCCTCAGCTAAACCGTTAGGAAAGTGTTTTAATTTGCTCCAAAATTTTCCGTAAAAAGGTTCATCACCCGCATGACTTTGGCGGGATAATTGTCTGGTCATTTCACAAATCTCCTATGATAGTTGATAGTTGAGAGTGGGTAGGGGCAGTGCCACCTTGTCCGCCCTGAGAGTCAATCGAGTGAGAGTTGAGAGTCGATCGATTGATAGTTGATAATTGGCAAATGCTGACTACAAAGAATGAATTTTAGCAACGCCAATTCCACTTACCATGCCACCCATTGAAAAAAACATTAGCGCCATCAAAGCTACACAGGTTGCGGTTAAAACCGGGCGATTCTGCTTTTCTAAAATTGCATCGCCGTAAGTCCACAGAATCCAGGTGCAAGCTATTGCTAATGGCAGGGTAAACAGGACGCTAAACTCGTGATATTCCATCAAAACATACTGCCCTAAAGGCGAGTTTTCTTTCAGCCAAGCCCGAGCTCCGCCAAAGTCCAAGCCTGCTCGATAACGCATATAAGCCCAATTGCCGGTAGCTATGGCTAAAAAGCTCAAAATAGATGACCAAAAGGCTAATGTACGCATTTGCGGCAAGATTTTACCTGCACCCCGCAGCAAGGGGAAAGCTAAATGTCCCGTGTAAACCATCACTACCATTGCAAACATTGCGCCTAAGCCGTGAATGGTTCCCATCAATCGTTGCCAATGGCTGGGATGCAGTAGGTTGACTAAAGGTAAAAACAGAAACATACCAGCCGATAAAAAACTCAGTCCGTAGACAGACACTTGAGCGATATCTAACTGTTTGGGAAATTCAGATGGAACTAAATCGTTAGTTGAGTCTTGGGTTGAGTGCTGCACCACTGGCAAACCTCCTGTAGGTTGTACGGAAAATTACTTGAGAATAAACGCATTAGTATTTTGAGTTTCTTGATAATGCAGGTTGTGCGGGCAAAGCCGATCGCACATTGGCGCGATCGACAACCGCAAACATACTGCTAACTATATCAACTAGCAATAATTCGGACTTTTTAGTTTCTATAAAACGCAATACTTTGGCTGGGACTAGCTCTCTGCTAATTTCACTGTTGCGGTAGTCAAAAACTTAATGCTATTTATTCTCAAGAGTTGAGAATAAAACCAATGAGAGATTTTCAGTGTATTCTTTATATTTTTTTAATATTTTTGTTTGAGCTTGGCGGTGAATACAATTTTGGAGTTGAATCTGTAAACAAATATTGATAATTCTTATCAAAAAGCTTGAATGTGAGGGTGGTCGGTAAAATATCCAAATAATTCTTCAGAATTATTTAATGCAAAATTTCTCATCCTCAAAATTCTGGCTTCACAGCCAGAATCTATATCGAGTAAGCGATCGCCCGCCGCAAAACCCCCGATCGCTCGATCGCATTAATGCCCCCAGAGGGGGTTTTAAATTTTTGTAAAAAATAGTTGACTAAAGAGTTGGAAGTTCTCTCGTTTGGGATAGATCGATGCACATACCTGATGGTTTCCTTTCACCCCCAGTAGCCATTGCCACCGGCATAGCAAGTGCAGCAGTAATTGCAGTTGCCCTAAATCGAACCCGCGCCAGTCTTGGACTTCGACAAGCCCCAATCATGGGCTTAACTACAGCTTTCGTGTTTGCAGCCCAGATGATCAACTTTCCCGTAGCCGGTGGCACCAGCGGCCACTTGTTGGGAGGGGCGCTCGCATCCGTCGTTCTGGGGAGTCCTTGGGCGGCAACTTTAGCGATGAGCACAGTTTTTATAATTCAGAGCGTCTTGTTTGCCGACGGGGGCATCACCGCCTTGGGAGCCAATATTTTTAATATGGGGCTAGTTGGAATTTGGGCGGGCTGGTGGCTGTTGCAGCCGTTGCAGCAACTGTTGGGAGGTTCCCGAAATCGTTTGCCGCTAGCAGCAGGGATTGCCGCCGCCCTTAGCGTTGTGGCTGCTTCGATTTGCGTGGCGATCGAACTCGCAATTTCTGGTACAGTAGCGCTCAATATCGCATTGCCAGCAATGGTAGGCGTACATATTTTAATTGGGATTGGCGAAGGGGTAATTACAGGCGGCGTTTTAACTTATCTCGTCAAAGTGCGGCCGGATTTACTGCCGGGACAACAGCCACAATTGCAGAAATGGGTAGTGCCAGTAATCGGAGTTTTATTAATTTCGGGGGTGCTTTCGCTGTTTGCTTCAAGTTGGCCTGACGGGTTAGAATCGGTAGCCGAAAAACACGGCTTTAAAAATAAAGAAGCTGTGGCGATCGAAAATCCTACTCCTTTAGCAGATTACACAGTTAAAGGATTAGAAGAACAGCCTATTGGTACTAGCATTGCTGGACTGTTAGGGTCTGCATTCAGCTTCGGCGCGGCTTTTGGAATTGCTCAGTTGGTGGTAAAACCTAAAGATGTCTAAACTCTCCATACCTTTTCGATTGCGAGTGTCTCTCACAATTGTGATTGGCATGGGTTTTCTGAAGACAGGCGCTTGGCTGTGGCTGGGAATTTATGGGGCGATCGCATTTTTTTGGTCGTTTCGGCTCAGGGCTCCGGTGCGAACTCTAGCGCAACTGTTGGGAGCAGAATTGCTTTTTCTCTCCTTATTAGTGCTGCCCCAAGGTTGGGAACGAGCCAGTTTTTTGTTGCTGCGTTCCCTAATTTGCCTGCTAATTATGAACAGCTTCCTGCTAACTTTGCCACCCCACAGTTTCGGAATCGCCCTCAAAGGATTACCCCTACCAGCAGGTTTGCAAGAGATTGTACTTTTAACAGGACAATACTTAGAAATCCTGCTGACAGAAGTCAACCGCATGAAAATATCTGCCCAACTCCGGGGCTTGTCCGGTACCGGAGGATGGCTGCGTTACGCGAGTGCTTCCATGATCGGAGCGCTTTATTTGCGAAGTCTCGATCGGGCAGAAAGAGTACACGCCGCCATGCTAATTCGCGGCTATAAAGGAAGTTTGCCCTCCGACTCAAAATCGACACCTAAAGAGCGACTCTGGCTGACACTAGCAATTTTAATAGCAGCCGGATTAACAATAGCTTCTTACGGTAATTGGGAATGGGTAATTGGGAAGGGGTAATTAACTGGTTCCCAAGCTCTGCCTGGGAACCGATGTCCAGAGGCTCTGCCGCGCTTCTTGCGGAGGAAAATTAAAGGCAGAGCCGACCGATCTGCGTTACCAGGCAGAGTCTGGTAATGAGTAGAAATCATTGAATCTAAAATCTAACATCTAACATCTAACATCTAAAATCGGATGACTAATCTCAAATCCGCACCAACGATCGAAGTGCAAGACTTAGTATTTGGCTATCCCGATCAAAAGCCAATATTGCGGGGAATTTCTTTTAGTTTCCAACCGGGAGAAAGAGTTGCTCTCCTCGGTCTGACAGGTGCTGGTAAAAGCACTTTGCTCGAAAACTTAATCGGATTAAAAATGCCTCAAGCGGGCGAGATTAGAGTGCAAGGAAAAAAGTTGGAAGAGGCGAATTTATCGCAGGCGCGCAGGCAGATTGGATTTTGCTTTCAAGATGCTAACGACCAGCTATTTATGCCGACTATTTTAGAGGATGTCATGTTCGGGCCGCGCAATTACGGAGTGCCACCCGGAGTTGCGCGCGATCGAGCTTTAGCGCTATTAGACGAATTTGGTTTAGTAGAATTTGCCAACCGTTCTGCCCACGAACTTTCTGGAGGTCAAAGGAGGTTAGCAGCCTTGGCAGCAATTTTAGCATTAGAGCCGGCAATTTTGATCTTAGATGAGCCGACTAATGGACTAGATCCCTCGTGGCGGCGTCACTTGGCGTCAGTTTTGTCCCAATTGCCGATCGAGGTAATTTTGATCGCTTCTCACAACTTGAATTGGATCGGGAAAACGACTCAAAGGGCGTTAGTTTTGGCGGATGGTGAGATAAAAATTGACAGAAAAACCAAAGATTTGTTGGCAGATAAATCAACTCTAGAATATTACAATTTGCCACCAGATTGGTAATTAAGTATTGGTCATCAGTCATTACATACAGCAGTGATAACTAACCACAAGAGCTGGTAAAAATTGGGGGACATCACAGACTATGTATATCTGAAATTAAAGCTCGAATTTGCGAACTGCTTCATTATAAAAATGAATAGCTAAATCGCGAAGAATTTCTTCATTTTGAAAATCATTTCCTAACTTCTCTTTCGCCGTTAAAACACACATTTTCATCAACTCGGATGAACTTTCGATGTGAAGCGCGATCGCACTTTGGTTTTGTTGAAACCCAACCTCGATTTCCGCAAGCATTTTGACCGATTGATAATTAGCAGATTGCTGTAAATTTGCCGCCATTTTTTCCTGCTTTTTCCTTTGGACTTCCTCGGAAAAACCCGCAGCAATGAGCCCCGCCGGTAACGCAAAAATACCTATTCCCAAAAATGCTAATATTGCGCCTAAAAATTTCCCTAAAGGAGTGATTGGATAAATATCACCGTAACCGACAGTAGTTAATGTCACAACTCCCCACCACATTGCATCGGGGATGCTCGCAAAAGTTTCTGGATGCGCCTCGTTTTCAACAAAATACATGACGCTAGAGGCAAATATTAACAGAATAAAAACTGCAAATGCAGTGGCAATTAACTCCTCTTTTTTAGCGTACAATACTGCTCCCAGAGTTCTAAGTAATTCTGAATAGCGGCTCATTTTTAGCAACCGCAACAAGCGCAGTAGGCGAATTAAATTAACGAAGCTTAAATTAGGAAATAACAGCAATGAGTAAAAGGGTAGGATTGAAATTAAATCTATCAGACTTAGCGGTGTAAGACCGTATCTCAATCTTCCCCAAAGCGGGTGGGTGTATCTGCTATCGACTGTACACACCCACAGCCTCAAAATATATTAAATTGTAAATACTAAGGATGAAACAATTGACGGGGTGACAACCCCGTCAAAAGCTTGATAAAATCAAGGACATAGCCCTGTACCCCCTCTGGAAGAATGGCAG
>NZ_JAUBQS010000100.1:0-13230 GCF_036701355.1 Microcoleus sp. Pol12B3 | reverse complement strand
TTCCCTAACTGGTTAACGATTTTTTTTCATTTTACCTCATTTTTTAAAAGTCTCATACTTATTTGAAATGACTATAAATACGATCGCCTTCGGTACGATAACTAGCTCTCCCCCATCACTAATAATTTGAGTTGAACGCAGCAGAATCTTTTCAACAGTACCTTCAAAGCCTTCTACAATTATCCGATCGCCCCATTGAAACGATTCGTGCAACAGCAACAATATTTTCCCTAAAAAGTATTTGAAGATGTCTGGGAACGCGAAACTAATCCCTACTCAACCAAGTCATAACAAACCAATGATATCTGCCGGACGCCAAGCTGGGAACGCAATCACGCAGGCGCTCCAACTGCCAGCAGCCCAAATGAGAGTGTCAAATAATTCAAGAATGCCACGCTAACACAAAAAATTGAGATCGATCTGCCGACATGAATGTTTGACTCTGACTGTGGGGGTGAGTCCATCGACTTGTTCGCTAATCATTAAAACACAATCAAAATTTAAGATTAGCAGCGCCGACCCCGATCGAGTAAAATCACAACACTTGCCCGCCGATGACTTAATCTGCTAAAACTAACAAAGTTTGATGATTTCTGAGAAATAACATACATGGTTGCTACATCCGTCAAGATTAAACACGAAGTCAAAGACTTGTCCCTCGCCCCCTTGGGAAAGCAACGCATCGAGTGGGCCGGCCGGGAAATGCCCGTTTTGCGGCAAATTCAAGAACGCTTCGCTAAAGAAAAGCCTTTCGCTGGCATTCGCTTGGCTGCTTGCTGCCACGTAACCACAGAAACCGCTCATTTGGCGATCGCCATCAAACTCGGCGGTGGCGACGCCGTACTGATCGCCAGCAACCCCTTGAGCACTCAAGATGACGTAGCGGCTTGCTTAGTTGAAGACTACGGCATTTCCGTCTTCGCCCTCAAAGGAGAAGACGCGGCTACCTACGAACGTCACGTCTACACAGCCTTAGACCACCGCCCCAATATTATCATCGACGACGGCAGCGACGTGGTAGCGGCACTGATCCAGCATCGCCCGAACCAAATTGCCGACTTAATCGGAACTACCGAAGAAACTACCACAGGCATCGTGCGCCTGCGGGCCATGTTGAAAGACGGCGTGCTGACTTTCCCCGCAATGAACGTCAACGACGCCGACACCAAGCACTTCTTTGACAACCGCTACGGCACCGGTCAATCTACCCTAGACGGGATTATCCGCGCTACCAATATTTTGTTAGCAGGTAAAAATATTGTGGTTGCAGGTTACGGTTGGTGCGGCAAAGGCACAGCACTGCGCGCCCGCGGTATGGGTGCTAACGTAATTGTCACCGAAATCGATCCGATTCGGGCGATCGAAGCAGTGATGGACGGTTTCCGCGTCATGCCGATGGATGAAGCAGCAACAATCGGAGATATATTCATTACCGTTACCGGCAACAAACACGTCATTCGTGCCGAACATTTCGAGACAATGAAAGACGGCGCAATTGTTTGCAATTCCGGTCACTTCGACATTGAAATTGACCTCAAATCCCTCGGCGCAAAAAGCACCGACGTGAAAACGGTCCGGTCTTTCACTCAAGAATATCACCTCAATAATGGCAAGTCGATTATTGTGTTGGGTGAAGGCCGTTTGATCAACTTGGCAGCAGCCGAAGGACACCCCAGCGCTGTGATGGATATGAGCTTTGCTAACCAAGCTTTAGCCTGCGAATATCTGGTTACGAACAAAGGCAAACTAGAGCCTGGTATTCACTCAATCCCGGTGGAAGTTGACAAAGAAATTGCCCGTCTCAAATTGGAAGCAATGGGTATTCATATTGATACCTTGACTGCTGAACAAATAGAGTACACAAATTCTTGGACTTCGGGTACTTAATCATCGTTTATCGTTCCCCGACTGTGCCGGGGAATGAATACAACGAGGCTCTGTTTCCCTTATAGGGAGTCGAGGCAGAGCCTCTAGATATGCGTTATTCGGCACAGTCGAGTAACGAGCAATGACTAATGACTAATGGCTACGGACTTCTTCTTACCAAATTAGTGAATCAAAATGGTTGAATGGATAACTAACACAATGCAGTCGATGGGGTATCTCGGAATAGGGCTGTTGATGTTTTTAGAAAATCTTTTCCCCCCCATACCCTCAGAATTGATTATGCCCCTGGCAGGATTCACGGTATTCCAGAACAGAATGGAGTTTTCACCGGCCATCGCAGCAGGAGTAATCGGTACAGTTTTGGGGGCGCTTCCCTGGTACTATGCCGGTAAATTATTGAGCGAAGAACGCTTGAGGAATTTAGCCGACAAATACGGCAAGTGGATCACAGTATCGGGCGCTGATATTGACAAAGCAAATAGATGGTTTAACAGACACGGCAACAAAGCCGTGTTTTTGTGTCGCCTAGTACCCGGAGTTCGCACCATAATTTCCCTGCCCGCTGGCATCAATAATATGCCTTTAATTCCTTTTTTAATCTACTCTACAGGCGGCACTCTTTTATGGGTAAGTTTCCTGACTTTTGCCGGATATAAACTCGGGGAAAATTATACACTTGTAGACGATTATCTGGGCCCTGTTTCCAAAATAGTTGTGGTGATTATAGTCATCTGGTGTATTTTGTGGATTGTGAAGAAGAATATGCAAAAAGAATAAAATTTTAGATAAATGCAGACATCCCCAAAAAAATCTGCGTTTATCTGCTGTTATCTGCGGTTAATAATCAATTTATCAAAAATTTATACAAATATTTAGGATTGATTGAGGTTTAGGGAGACAATCGTGGCAAAATAGGGAACATTCCTATCCCCGCCGTTAAGATATGTACGAAAAGATTGTCGCCCCAACAACAGGTTCTAAAATTACTTTCAAAGACGGTTCGCCGATCGTCCCTAATGACCCGATTATTCCCTTCATTCGCGGCGACGGTACCGGGGTTGACTTGTGGCCTGCATCCCAGAAAGTCATGGATGCGGCGGTAGAAAAGGCTTACGGTGGCGATCGAAAAATCAACTGGTTTAAAATCTATGTAGGCGACGAAGCCTGCGATGTCTACGGTACTTACCAATATCTGCCCCAGGATTCCTTAAACGCCATCAAAGAATACGGAGTTGCCATCAAAGGGCCACTGACAACCCCAATCGGGGGCGGCATTCGATCGCTAAACGTAGCTTTGCGGCAAATCTTTGACCTTTACGCCTGCGTGCGACCCTGCAAATATTATGCTGGAACACCATCGCTACACAAAACTCCTGAACTCCTAGATGTAATTATTTACCGGGAAAATACAGAAGATATTTACCTCGGCATTGAATGGGCAAAAGGCAGCGAAATCGGCAAAAAATTGATTGAATTCCTCAATAATGAGTTAATTCCTGCAACACCAGAACATGGCAAAAAACAAATTCGCCTCGATTCGGGAATCGGAATTAAACCCATTAGCAAAACAGGTTCTCAGCGTTTAGTACGACGCGCTATTACCCACGCTTTACGGTTGCCAAAAGAGAAGCAGCAAGTAACTTTAGTGCACAAAGGCAACATCATGAAATACACCGAAGGAGCTTTCCGAGATTGGGGTTATGAATTAGCAACTACCGAATTTCGCGCTCAGTGCGTGACTGAAAGAGAGTCTTGGATTCTTGGCAACAAAGAAAAAAATCCCGACATTAGCTTAGAAGATAATGCCCGCCAAATAGACCCTGGATATGATGCTTTGACGCCAGAAAAACAAGCCAAAATTCGTCAAGAAGTCGCCGATGTTCTGTTTGCAATTTGGGACAGTCACGGCAGTGGTCAGTGGAAAGAAAAAATTATGGTCAACGACCGAATTGCTGATAGTATTTTCCAACAAATTCAAACCAGGCCGGCAGAGTATTCGATTTTGGCGACAATGAATCTGAACGGGGATTATTTATCCGATGCGGCCGCCGCCATTGTCGGCGGATTGGGTATGGGTCCCGGCGCGAATATTGGTGATGAATGTGCAGTTTTTGAGGCAACTCACGGCACTGCACCGAAACACGCCGGTTTGGATAAAGTCAATCCCGGTTCCTTGATTTTGTCCGGGGTGATGATGTTAGAATACCTGGGATGGCAGGAAGCAGCAGACTTGATTAAGAAGGGTTTGGGAGCGGCAATTTCTAACGGTGAAGTTACTTACGATTTGGCGAGGTTGATGGAACCGCCGGTGCCTGAGTTGAAGTGTTCGGAGTTTGCGGAGGCGATTATTAAGCACTTTGCTGATTAGGTTTTAAAGATTTTTAACCGCAGAGGAACGCAGATAAGATTGGTAATATCTTTGTCTGTCTGCGGTTAAAAAATTGCTATTTTTGCAGTTCGGGAACAGCCATGCCGCGCTCAACGGCGGGACGGTTCTGCAAGGTTTCTACCCAACGTTTGAGATGGGGGTGGTTGTCGAGGGTTAATCCTTGAAATTCGTAAATAGCAACCCAGGGATAGGTAGCAATGTCGGCGATCGAATAGTCGCCGCAGATGTATTCGTATTTTGCTAGTTGAGTGTCTAATACTCCGTAGAGCCGCAAGGTTTCTTTTTCGTAGCGCCCAATCGCATAGGGAATTTGTTCGGGTGCAAAGCGTTTGAAGTGGTTGAGCTGACCAAACATCGGACCGACGCTGGCCATTTGAAACATCAGCCACTCTATAACTTGAAAGTATTTTTGTTTGTCTGCGGGCAGAAATCTGCCGCTTTTTTCGGCAAGATAGATCAGAATAGCGCCAGACTCGAAGACGGTGATGCCGTTATCTCGATCGACTATCGCCGGAATTTTGCTGTTGGGGTTGATTGCGATGAATTCTGGGCTAAATTGGTCGTTTTTGGTGATGTCGATGACGTGCACGCTGTAGGGTAAACCTATTTCTTCGAGCATGATCGAGACTTTGCGACCGTTCGGTGTGGTAAAAGTGTACAGGTCGATCATAAGTTGTCCGCCTTTTCTCAAGCAGGTATAAACTATATTATAATAATTTAAGGCAAATAGCTAATCAGAATGGATATTATTCAAATTCTCAAAGACGATTATCAAAGATTTCCTCAAAATCAGACTTACAGCATTTACGCCAAAGATGTTTATTTTGAGGATCCGGTGAATCGATTTACAGGAGTCGATCGCTACCGCAAAATGATCGGGTTTATGGGGAATTTTTTTAAAGAAATTAAACTAGACCTGCACGGCATTTCGCGATCGTCCGATCTTATAGAAACTCGCTGGACTTTGAGCTGGCTCGCACCGCTACCTTGGCGACCTAAAATGGCGATCGCTGGTAGGAGCGAACTGAAAGTCAACAGCGACGGTTTAATTGTTTCTCACATTGATTACTGGGACTGTTCGCGGTTGGATGTGATCAAACAGCTTGTATTTCCTCTGAAAATTAATGTTTGATAATTTTTCTTAGGTTTGTTAGCAATAAAAATGGTGTTTCAAGAGCGAGCTCCCTTTTTTAACCGCAGATGTTAGCAGATAAACACAGATGAACGCTGATGGATTTTTATTTGTTGCAATTGATATCTGAGATAAATAATTTTAACTGATCTTGACATTTCAGAAATTTCGTGAGTCACAGGAAAGGCGCTGTGTTCAGTGGCTGCTTGTCGCCCCAATTAATTACCGCACAAAATTAATTTTTGTTACATAACGTTACAATATAAAAGTAAACTACTTTCAGGCGAGCTAAACAATCAATGCGCTTAATATTAATGACTGGAAAAGGCGGCGTCGGCAAAACCTCCGTAGCCGCTGCGACTGGGCTGCGATGTGCCGAATTGGGATACAAAACCTTAGTGCTGAGCACTGATCCCGCTCACTCCTTAGCCGACAGCTTTGACATGGAACTCGGACACGATTCGCGGCTGGTGAAGCCGAATTTGTGGGGAGCAGAATTAGACGCTCTCAGGGAATTAGAAGGCAATTGGGGAGCAGTTAAGCGCTACATTACTCAAGTCTTGCGAGCGCAGGGGCTCGAAGGCGTTCAAGCTGAAGAATTAGCCATCTTGCCAGGAATGGATGAAATCTTCGGTTTAGTGCGAATGAAGCGGCATTATGACGAAGGTGAATTTGATGTTTTAATTATCGATTCTGCCCCAACTGGCACTGCATTGAGACTGCTAAGTTTGCCGGAGGTTGGCGGCTGGTACATGAGAAAATTTTACAAGCCACTGCAAGGCATATCCGCCGCCCTTCGGCCTTTAGTGGAACCTATTTTTAGACCGATTGCGGGTTTTTCTTTACCAGACAAAGAGGTGATGGATGCACCTTACGAATTTTACGAACAAATCGAAGCTTTGGAAAAGGTTTTAACTGACAATACTGTCACTTCGGTAAGGTTAGTTACTAATCCAGAAAAAATGGTAATTAAAGAGTCTCTGCGCGCTCATGCCTATTTGAGTTTGTACAATGTAGCCACAGATTTAGTAGTAGCTAACCGGATTATTCCCGCAGAAGTAACTGACCCATTTTTCAAACGGTGGAAAGAAAGTCAGGAGCAGTACCGTCAGGAAATTCACTCAGATTTCATGCCGCTGCCAGTTAAGGAGGTGCCACTTTATTCTGAAGAAATGTGCGGTTTGGCAGCTTTGGAACGGTTGAAAGAAACGCTTTACAAAGACGAAGACCCCAGTCAAGTTTATTACAAAGAAAATACGATTAAGATCGTGCAGGAAAACAATCAATATAGTCTTGAGCTGTATTTGCCCGGAATTGCTAAAGATCAAATTCAGTTGAGCAAAACGGGAGATGAGTTGAATGTTCGGATTGGAAATCACCGCCGTAATTTGGTGTTGCCCCAAGCTTTAGCGGCGCTGCAACCTTCGGGGGCGAAGATGGAGGATGATTATTTGAAGATTAAGTTTGCTTAACAAGACTTACGCAGGCACGCTATATGTAGTGTACCTGCGTAAGTCCTGTCTCTCTGGAGGGCATTGGGTGCAGTCAATGGACGGTATCAACCATTACCAACTGCGCGATCGAGTATTTCAAAGTCAACTAGATCGACTAACCCATAACCATTCTCAGAGAACCGATATTCTCCGCGTTCTAGTGCATCTGCAAAAATCTCCAGATAAACTCTAAAACTAGGTGCAATAAGCCCTCTAGTAGCCTCCTGCCACTCTACAATAATGACTTGTCCAACATTTCCGGCTGCTGCTGGGGCTAAATCTACGCATTCGCAAGCACCATTGCTTTCGTTTGTGAATGGAATCCAATTCGGGTTCCACCAACCGTTCCAGATTCATTCAAAAATGTCGTCGCGATCGCACATTGGTAACAAGTTAAGCTTGTATGCCAGTTGTCAAGGGGAGTTCAGCAGAAGTATCAAAGAAATATTGATTTTGGTCTCGCTATCGAGCGGGTAAAGGGGCAACAATTAACTTAACATTGGGCTTTCGTTGAGACTTAACAATACCTAAATCTCGATTTTCTCTTCAAGACTAAATACTCGATAGGGTCAGTTGTCTTACCTTGTTGGCGGGCTACATAAAAATGGTAAAGACCCCGGTAAATCATTTCTAATGAAATCGAATCTATTGGTAAAGAGAGTCGATCGGAAACGGCCTCACCTAAATCTACTAAGATTGCATAAAATATCCAAGTTCCCCAAATTTGAAGCTGAATGCCGTTAAGAGAACCCGTCCACAAATAACTTAATCCCAAGAGTATTTTTACGGTATTAAAAGCTTCTTCAATTCTCCACCGCCTGCGATATAAGTCTGCTACGACTTAGGGTGGTAAAACTTGAGGATCTAGTACGCTTGTCAAATAAGAATGCCAGGTTTTACCCGAACGAACTTCTATCAGACGCAAGGTAATAAATGGAGTTTTTGCTGTTCCTGAACCCAAACGTACCCGACTATCTTTCAGGTCATAACTTTTGGTAAATACTTGCTGTACTTGAATTGCTGCTGCTTTTTTCAAACGAGTAATGAGCGTGAAGCTCTCGTTCAATTAATTTGAGCCAAAAGCTAAAATGATAAAATCCTCTATCCAGTAAGAGTAAGGTTTTAGTTGGCACCAATTGCAGGATATTTTCTTCAAGCTTAACATCAGAAGCTCTCGGGTTTTCTAGGAACCAAATCTCAACAGGAAGCCGGGTCATTAAATCTATGACTGTTGCCATTTTTCCTTCCAACTGCCCTGTGGGTATATCTTCCAAGCTTTTGAGCTTGCAAAATAATGCTTCGAGGGTTGAACTATCTACTATCCAAATTCTTGAAAAATTTCTTAAGGCAAATTGAATGCTTTCTGGTAGGGGTCGTTGGTTTCTCTGGTGCCAAGCATTTTTTAAACTCGGCAATAAATTTTTGAATACTCCCTCAAATAATGCGGCGAGAAAACTTAAAAATCTTTGAGACATTGCTTGTTGAGTGACTGTCGTAGGTCGGCACCACAAAAAACCTTCTCTTGCCAGCATTCTTGTAAGTTCTGTTACTCCCGCTACATCTCGCCATAGCAGGGTTAATACCACTGCTACCATCAACGGCAGGTTAAGAATTCTCAGCGAATAAACCTAGTTGACGGTAGTAGTTTTCTTGTGAGACGATCGCGGGTGTTAATAATGCCGATAGTTGCGAGGCAATCGCTTCATCTTCCACCATCGGTTTTGTGGTTTTTTTGGCGTGGTCACGGTTGGTTTTTTGACTTTTAGCCATATTTACAAACCTACACAATCGCTCAATTATTTGTCCATTATATCGTTCGATCGTACCAACGCTCGCAATTGATCGTGCTAGACCCAACGCTCGAAAGTGCACGGCTGTGGTGCAACTATTATCTCGCGCCGGTCACTATTATCGATCGTCCGCCATTATTATCGATCGCAATCCCACACCAATCGAGCCAACAACTTATTAATAATGATAATCGTCCTAGGCCTGGGAGAGTCCGCCGCAGGCGGACTCTCCCACCCTTACCCCAGGTTTGATTATCATTATTATCTCCTTATATTTATGCACAAAGGGGTATTGACAAAATCTACTCCTTTCTAATTTGTTACCAATGGCTTCTCCCTAATCTATGGATATTGCCGAAGTTTTGACACTGGCAGATGAGCTAATTTTTGCTAAGACGGGAAAGCATTTAGATTACGTGCAAGAAGCGATTCTGCAGGGAACTTTACAAGACACAACTTACACGCAAATTGCTCAAGAAGTTTACTCAAGTCCAACTCATGTCAGAAATGTCGGTTCACAACTTTGGAAAATACTTTCTAAAGAATTAGGAAAAAATATTACTAAAGCAAATTTTACGACTGTATTAGAGAAGGGTAAAATTTATAATTATCAATCAGCAATTGTTGAAAATATAACAGGCGAGAGTATAACAGTTAATAATAAGCTTAACATTTGTCGTGAAAAAGCCCGATCGCCCAAAACACCTCAAAACCCCTAACCAACAGCAAAACAGCCCCACATCGACTTAGACGACGCACCAGAAATCTCGACATTTTACGATCGCACATCCGAACTTTCCACCCTCAAACAATGGATTTTGGAAAACCGCACCCGTCTCATCAGCATCTTAGGATTAAGCGGAAGTGGCAAAAGTGCGATCGCACTGCAACTAATCCAACACGTTCAATATGAATTCGACTGTATAATCTAGCGAAGCCTCCGCCACGCGCCACCCCTCCAAACACTCGAAACCGACTTAATTCAATTCTGTAGGGGCGGTGCCCCCGTGCCCGCCCCCGAAGAAAGGGCAACCACCGGGGGATTGCCCCTACAATATTTGCGATCGCATCGCTGTCTGATCATCCTCGATGACGTACAAACAATTTTCAGCAGCCAACAACTAGCAGGAAACTATCAACCAGGATATGAAAATTACGGCACTTTCTTCAAACAAATAGCAGAATCATGCCACAAGAGTTGCATAATCTTGATTAGTTGGGAAAAACCCAGAGAAATTGCAGCCTTAGAAAGCCACCCGAAAATTTGTCAAACATTGCAACTCAATGGTTCAGGCGAACCAGCGCGAGAAATATTCACAGAAAAAGGTTTAGTTGAATCGGAAAACCGATCAAAATTGATAGACCTTTACCGAGGAAATCCCTTGTGGTTAAATACCGTATGCGCTGCAATTCAAGACTTATTTAGTGGCAATATTTCTGAATTTTTATCCTAAAATAGCCTAGTTTTAGGAGACTTAGAATATTTATTGCACAAACATTTTCAGCGCTTGTCAGACTCCGAAAAACAAGTAATGTCCTGGTTGGCAAATCAAATCAAAGCAGTCGAAATCTCCAAAAACCAGCCCTCCTGGAATTATCCCCTTCTGAATTCCTCAAAGCCGTCGAATCCTTGAGACGGAGGTTATTAATCGAAAAAGTTCAAAAAGGCGATCGCACTCTCTTCCAACTCCAACCAGCTATCGCAGAATATGTAAAAAGTCACATCTTATAGCAGTTTTAGGAACAGGCATCTTGCCTGTTCCACAATAGATGAAGTTTATGGCAATAGTTTTAGTAACAGGCAAGATGCCTGTCCTACAATAGATGAATTTTGCGGCAGCAGTTTTAATAACAGGCAAGATGCCTGTTCCACAATATATGAATTTTCTTGTGGGGTGGGCTTCTAGCCTGCCCTGAAAGGATTATTCAAAAATTAGCAAAACATTAATCCAAACATCCGCATTTAGCCTTAAAATTAAAAAGACTGACTAGCCAACAATGCCCTATGTTTGAAGCCCTCGCCGATCGACTCGAATCCACCTGGAAAAAACTGCGCGGACAGAATAAAATTTCCGAGTCCAACATTCAAGACGCCCTCAAAGAAGTCCGCCGCGCCCTCCTGGAAGCCGATGTCAACCTCCAAGTCGTCAAAAACTTCATCTCAGAGGTAGCGGCAAAAGCACAAGGCGCAGAAGTCGTCTCAGGCGTCCGTCCCGACCAACAATTCATCAAAATTGTCCACGACGAACTCGTGCGCGTCATGGGGGAAACCAACGTACCCCTCGCCACCGCCGAATCCGGGCCCACAGTCGTGCTCATGGCCGGTTTGCAAGGAACCGGGAAAACCACAGCTACCGCCAAACTAGCGCTGCACCTCCGCAAGCAAAATCGTACCGCACTGCTAGTCGCAACCGACATTTATCGACCTGCGGCGATCGACCAATTGCTAACCCTGGGCAAACAAATCGACGTACCAGTATTTGAATTAGGCAAAGACATTGACCCCGTAGAAATTGCCCGCCAAGGCATCGAACACGGCAAACAAATTGGCATCGATACCATCATCGTCGATACAGCAGGCCGCCTGCAAATCGACCAAGACATGATGGCAGAATTGGGTCGCATCAAACAAACAGTACAACCCCACGAAACGCTGTTAGTTGTTGATGCCATGACCGGCCAAGAAGCAGCAAATTTAACCCGCACCTTTCACGAACAAATCGGCATTACCGGTGCAATTTTAACCAAATTAGACGGCGACAGCCGGGGCGGTGCAGCTTTATCAGTGCGGCAAATATCCGGCGCGCCGATTAAATTTGTCGGCGTAGGCGAAAAAGTGGAAGCCTTGCAACCATTTTATCCCGATCGCATGGCATCGAGAATACTCGGAATGGGCGATGTCTTGACGCTAGTAGAAAAAGCGCAAGAAGAATTCGACATCGCCGACGCCGAAAAAATGCAAGAGAAAATGCTCACGGCAAAGTTTGACTTTACCGACTTTCTCAAACAAACCAGACTGTTAAAAAATATGGGTTCCCTCGGCGGCATCATGAAAATGATTCCGGGGATGAACAAACTCTCAGATGAACAAATGCGGCAGGGAGAAGTGCAGCTAAAACGCACCGAAGCCATGATCAATTCCATGACAGTCGAAGAACGCCGTAATCCCGAACTTTTAGCAAGTTCTCCATCCCGTCGCCGCCGCATCGGCAAAGGCGCAGGCTACGCTGAAAACGACGTGACTAAGCTGGTCAGCGATTTCCAGAAAATGCGTACAATGATGCAGCAAATGAGTCAAGGCAACTTTACAGGAATGGGAGGATTGCCGGGAATGCCCGGAATGCCGGGAATGGGCGGCCCCGGAATGCAGCCCGGTTCCCGCGGCTATATGGGGGCGCAGCAGAAGAAGAAAAAGAAAAAAGATAAGCCTAAAAAAGGTTTCGGACAGTTGTAGAAAGCGTCAAACATATTGCATCATTGTCAAAAAGTTGTAGATACTGTCTTGACCTGTCAATGGGTAGCGTTCAAATAATTGGGGTCCATTCGGCTTTTGGGATTTTAAAATGCCAAAAGCCAAATGAACCAGTTTCCTCATCAAGGTCCCAATTACCTGCATTTTGACCTTTCCACGACCCAACAATCGTTCACTCATAGCTTTGATTAACAGGTTGTGACGCATGGCCACGACTGCTGATAGCTGGGGGGGTGATAAAGAGGTTTAGGAGATAGACGCAATAAGGGTGGCAGCCCGTATACCCAGGGCGAACGCATCTAAATTTTATGTTAACATAATCTGGTATATTGGAGGAGAATTCTTGAGTATCTAAAAAACATTTAATTAGAGTTTACCTGTATGAAACTCAAACCTAAAATCACCATCGCCGACCATTTTGCCGACTTAGAAGATCCCAGAATTGAGCGAACGAAACATCATCAATTAATTGATATTATCACCCTCTCAATTTGTGCCGTGATTTGTGGTGCTGATACATGGGTGGATATTGAAAGTTACGGGCGCAGTTCAATACGAATGGTTAAAGAAAATTTTAGAATTGCCGAATGGTATACCTTCACATGATACAATTGCGCGAGTATTTTCTCGGCTAAAACCGGAGCAATTTCAGAAATGTTTTTTGAGTTGGATTCAATCTATTAATTGCTTCAATCCTGGAGAAGTAATCGCAATTGATGGCAAAACTCTTAGCCATTCTTACGATCGGGGAGGAGATAAAAAAGCAATTCATATGGTCAGTGCTTGGGCGACGAGTCAAAGATTAGTTTTAGGACAACTTAAGGTTGATAAAAAGTCTAATGAAATCACAGCTATTCCGGCTTTACTCAAAGTATTAAAATTGAATGGAAGCATTGTCAGCATTGATGCTATGGGCTGTCAGAGGTCAATTGTAAAGTCAATTGTCGAACAAGAAGGAGATTATGTAATCACCTTAAAAAATAACCAACCATCCCTGTATGCCTTCGTCGAAAGAGTTGTTTAAACAAGCAATTAGACAAGGATTTTCGGGATTTACACATACAGCT
>NZ_JAUBQS010000012.1:0-143323 GCF_036701355.1 Microcoleus sp. Pol12B3 | reverse complement strand
GCTGTTTTTATCAACGGGGGATGAGGGCCGCAACTCTCATCCGGTCTAGTTCCTAGCTATCTTTGTCACCCCCCCAGCTTATAGGCATAGAAAATTAACGCAGCAAAAAGTTATTGTAAATTGCTCCTGAATATATCGATCGCTCCTGCTATTGGTTTGCGCTCAATTATTCGGCAAACTCTAATTAAGTGTTGGTTTAGCCGTGATGTATAATTGTCAGATTTCTCAAATTATATGCTGGTAATTAATAGTTAGTAATGGTGTAATTATTGAAGTTTTATGGGTGAAGAAGATTTAATTCATGCCCTCATGTACTTTTTAGGAATTCCTAAGTGAGTGATGATCTAGTTGCACAGATTTTTGGGTGTTTTGACTTACTACGATCTCCGATGATTCACTTTTACCCCCTCAATCCGCCTACGCTGCCCCTTGGGGGCTGCGGAATGTGGGTTTATACTTTCTCGATCTGTTCTCGCTAGACCATCCCACGGAATTTACAGCCCGCCCGCACCCCACGTGACAGTTGGGTTCGGAATGTGGGTTTTTCAAGCTCCCAGATTCATCTGTGGAGTAAATCGAAAATCTAAAATCGTTCGACTGAGCGCGATTTGACGCTCGCGCTAGCCGCACCTCTTAGGCCGAAGTCTAAAATCTAAAATTGACTGATGACCGACTAATTTCCATCCGGGTTGGTAGGAAATGTGACGATAAAATTAGTCCAGCCATTCCTGCTTTCAACCTCAATTTTTCCCTGCAACTGTTCGACAAGTTTTTGAACCAAAGCTAAACCTAAACCTGTACCTCCTTGTTTCCAAGGATCGGCGTTGGGAACTCGATAAAATTTCTCAAAAATTCGAGGCAATTCCTCTATGGAAATAGACGATTGATTGCTGAGTGTAAATTGGATTTCTGAAGCCACAGCACTTGCTTGTCGCGAATTTGTCCTTTGTCCGTCTTGTTCCCAGTCTCCGTTTTTGCACTCAACTTTCAGAAAAATTTCGCCGTCATTGGCAGTATATTTGCAGGCATTGTTGAGGAGCTCGGCTAAAATTCGTCCCAAACTAGCGCGGTTGGAACTGATCGTCGGGAGGTGGCGATCGCACTCTACTCGCAAATCCTGGTGGCGGTCGTGGGCCCGGCTGTAAAACGGGTCGATAATAGTAGGCAGCCACACTTCTAAGTTTACTGGTTCGAGGTCGATCGGACAAGTTGCGGCTTCGAGCCGCTGCAAATCTAGCAAAGCATTAATCAAATCTGTTTCTCTAGTACATTCTCTTTCTAAAATTTCTAGATAAATCTGGCGCCGATCTAGCGTGGGAGAAATTCTCAGCATATGAATAGCCATTTTTATATTAGCTAAAGGCGTCCGCAGTTCGTGAGAAACGGTGCTGAGAAATTCATCTTTGAGGACGTTTAAATGCTGGAGTTCGTGAACTTTTTGCTGCAATTCGGCGGTGCGTTCTTGGACTTGGCGTTCGAGGTCGGTGTTGAGATTTTGGACTTGCTGATAGAGTTGGGCTTGCTGAATGGCGATCGCGATTTGAGTTGCCAGTTGCAGCAGCAAATCCACTTCCGAAGGCTGCCACTGACGGGATTGGGAACACTGATGGACACACATCATCCCCCACAAATTGCCGTCTTGCAAAATTGGTACAATCAAATAAGCTTTGATTTGCGCTTGCTGGAACCGGGCATATTTTTCGGCGCTCAAACAGGCTTGGTCGAGGTCTGGAACCGCATAAATTTCCTGTTCGATCACGGAAGCAGATTCTTGCCAAATATTATCTGGCATGATTTCTCCCAATATTGAAGGCCAATTTTCGGCAACGGATTCTGCCACTACAATGCCGTAATTGCTGGACTCTAAATGCAAGATTGCTACTCGGTCAGCTTGCAAAACTTGGCGGACTTCATCGACGCTGGCGTTGAGAATTTCTTCGAGGTTTAAGGATTGGTGAATCCGCAAGGAAATGTGAGTTAACAGCCGATCGCGCTGCAATTGTTCGTGGAGTTTGGCAGTCCGTTCCCGCACCTGCTGTTCTAGTTTGGCGTTGCGGCTTTGCAGCAGTTCCACTTTTTCGGCTTGCAGTTGATAAACCGATTGCTGCAACTGTTTGACAACTCGGTACATTTCGGTGGGGTCGAGGACTCTGAGCAAGCTGGTCTGAGTAATAATTCCCAACAGTTCTCCGCGCCCCCCGCAGACGACCAGCCGCTGCACTTGTTGCTGCTGCATTTCTTTGTGCGCCGTCCATAGGGAATCGGAAGGCTGAAGAAATTGCAGGGGAGTTCTCATGACTTTTTGAGCTGGGGTTTGCTGGAAATTTAGTTCGAGAAACTGTGCCTGCACAAGGTCATATTCGGTAACAATTCCCAGCGGTTGGTGAAAGGAATAGTGAAAAATGGAGGTATAGTCATCTTTGGGCTTCTCCATTGTTAATTCTTTGTTTTTTGTAATCACTACGCAACTGACTTGATGCTCTGACATCAGTTCGGTTATGGTCAGCAGCGAGGCGGTGTGGGGCGCTGTAATTGGCGTAGTCATTAATTCTGCTACCCGCCGCAATTTAAGAATGTTTGAAGGCTGCAATACTTGGCGAATTCTTTCCCGTGTCAGCACTCCTACCAAGTGGCGAAATTGATTGACGATCGGCAAATAGCGAATCTTGTGCTGGCGAAATAAGGATAAAGCGGTAAACACGTCTTGATCATCGGACTCTGTGAGGGAGACCGACACCGGGGACATCACTTCGGAAATTGGTATTTTGTGCAGGGCTACTTTTTGCTGGTTGTCTATTGTGCCCGAAGCTATCAGCCTCACTAGGTCGGCGGGTGTTAATATGCCGATTAACAGTCCGCGGCTGGGGTTGTCGGATAAGTTGCCTGTGGTAATAGTCTGCTGGTTCTGTACGACGAACACGCAGCTGGCCCGCACCTTTTCCGGCGCGGATGTTTCGGTTATCGCCCCCCGGTCTGCAGGTACAGGTGTTTTGACTAGGGGACAAGTGTTTTGCAACTGACTCATCAGGGCGATCGCCACTGCTAAGGAAGTTTCTGGCCCGGCAGTGAGGGGGTAGCGATCGATCGCTTGTTCTAAGGCTGAGGAGTAAAAGGGCGGGTGGTAGAACGGCATAGTTGATTGCAGGTTGTCAGAGGGCGGCTAACTATCGGGCAAAGCCTTAGGGAACGGCAGAAACACCTCGCCTGTGCTTGGGATTTAAATAATAAACTTTCTCATTGATTATTTCCACGCAATCTGAGCTTTAGATTAATCGTGTCACTTATCCGCAATCTTACTCATCTCAAATCCTGGGGCGGTTTTTACTGCCTGCTTTTCCCGTGAGACTCTCCTATAATCAAAATAACCCGAATGTAAAGTTTTACTACAAGATTTACCCATAATGACAACTTTAAGCTTAGAGCAAATTGCAGCCAAGTTAGAAAGCCAAAATTCCGCCGATCGAATGGTGGCTTTGGCCAACTTGCGGAATGTGCCTGCTGCAGAGGCGGTGCCTTTGATTAAAAAGGTGTTGAACGATGAAAGTTTGCAAGTGCGATCGATGGCTGTGTTTGCTCTCGGCGTGAAACCGACAGCAGAGTGCTATCCTATTCTAGTCAAATTGCTAGAAACAGACCCGGATTACGGCATTCGCGCTGACGCTGCAGGTGCTTTGGGCTATCTGGAAGATATCAGAGCTTTTGATGCTTTGGTGCGGGCTTTTTACGAAGATACTCAATGGCTGGTGCGCTTCAGTGCTGCTGTTTCTCTGGGGAATCTCAAAGATCCCCGGGCTCGCGATGTGCTGCTAAAAGCTCTCGACAGCGAGCAAGTGGTGATCCAGCAGGCGGCAATTTCGGCTTTGGGGGAAATTAAAGATATTGGGGCGATCGATCGCATCCTCAATTTTGCTCAGTCGGAAGATTGGCTGATTCGCCAGAGGCTGGCTGAAGCTTTGGGCAATTTGCCGAGTGTTAAGAGCGTTTCGGCTTTGAAATACTTAGAAAAAGATAGTAATTCTCAAGTATCTAAGGCGGCAACAATTTCTCTCGATCGTCTGTCAAAAGCAGAAGCATGACATAAAACTTTTAGTATGTTGAAAAACCCGGTTTATTCAATAAACCGGGTTAATCCGTATTTTAGCAATCTTAATAAAGTTTATAGAGTATTCAGTAAAACCAGAATGTATTATTTAAGCTGCGCGGCTAAATCGCAAGTTAAAATAGTTGTCGATCTCCTTTAACCCAAACTAACCATGAATCAAGCGCCCAATCCCTTTAACTCAAATCCCTCCAATCCGCTAGACCCCTTGGAGCAAGAAGTTGACGAGCAAGGTGAAGCATTGCCGAAACAGTACCACCCGGCAACTAAAAAAACTCTGCAAAAAGTCTTTATCATCCTGGTAGTGGTGGGGGCAATTATTGGGGGAATTCTATCTATAGGGGTGATTTCGCTGATGCAGAAGGCGGGACTGACAGATGTGCCGGCAAGGGTACAGAACCCTAAGTGAATGGGTAGGGTGAGCGTACCGTCGGCGATCGCCAAGCCTTAATTATAGTATCGTTCCATATCGGGCCCATGTTGCTGGCGCGAAATTAAGATGCGATCGCTCGCCTTCCAAAGAAATCTTAATATTTCCCTTATTTTATTTGATGCAACGGTGTCTATACAATTAAATTCGGTGCTGTAGCAGCCCGCGCAAAAAAAAATTAAATAAACCCCACTTATTCTGAGTAAGAGAATGTTAATTATTGCCCTATTTATCGCCACGTTGTTTTTAGCATACTGCAATGGTGCTAATGATAATTTTAAAGGCGTGGCGACACTGTTTGGCAGTCAGACGACGAACTACAAAACAGCAATTGGTTGGGCAACGATTACAACTTTTGCAGGTTCAGTCTTTTCTATTTTTTTAGCAGAAACTCTGGTAAAAAGCTTTTCGGGAAAAGGGCTAGTTCCAGACGAGATCGCCAATGCCCCAGATTTTCATTTGGCAGTCGCGATCGCTGCGGGTTTAACCGTTATTCTGGCTACCTTAACTGGATTCCCTATTTCCACAACTCACGGTCTTACAGGTGCTCTTGTCGGTGCAGGTTTAGTAGCAATTGGTACTCAAGTTAATTTTACAGCATTGCAGAAAACTTTTCTAATGCCTTTGTTGCTGAGTCCCGTGATTGCGATTCCATTAGCAGCTTTAATTTATGGGCTGTCTCGCTACCTGCGAGTTTATTTGGGAATCCAGAAAGAATGGTGTATTTGCGCTGGTAAAATCCAACAGATTATTCCCATTCCTCAACCGGATGCAACTAACATACTGAAGTGTATCACAACCGCTGATGTCGCGGTCGATTCTCTCGATAAATGCACGCAAAGGTACCTGGGAAATTTCTTACAAATTCCCAGCCAAAAGTTAGTCGATGTTTGCCATTTTATGAGTGCGGGAATCGTCAGTTTTGCCAGAGGATTGAACGATACTCCGAAAATTGTTTCGCTGATGTTAGTCGGTCAATCAATATCAGTTCAGTGGGGAAGTTTAGCAGTAGCTTTGGGAATGGCGATCGGCGGTTTGTTGAATGCTCGAAAAGTTGCCGAAACAATGAGCAAAAAGCTGACAGCAATGAATACCGGTCAAGGACTTGTGGCAAACTTAGTGACGGGATTTTTAGTTATTGCTGCCAGTCGCTATGGACTTCCAGTTTCTACTACCCATGTTTCGGTAGGTTCAATCTTTGGTGTAGGATTGATTTCAAAAAAAGCTAATGTGCGCGTTTTCTATCAGATTCTACTATCATGGATTTTGACCTTGCCAATTGCTGCTGCAATCAGCGGCGGCGCTTACTGGGCGTTGCATCGGTAAGAGAATTAATCGTTAGTCCTAGAAGAGAAAGAGTTCGCAGTTGATTTGGGATTGCCATCAAAGGATAACCATATCAAATCTAAGGGTAAAAAGAAGAAATCTTGCCGGGAGTTGTTGAATAAAAATTTAAGGGTAATTTATGGTTAAAAATTCTACGATCGCGCCGCCCGTTGCAGATAAATCGATCGCTGCTGGCTTTCACGCTCTTTCTGACCCCCTGCGGATTCAGATTTTGGAGTTGCTGCGGGAACAGGAGTTGTGCGTATGCGATTTGTGCGATCGGCTCAACGTCACTCAGTCTAAACTCTCTTTTCACCTCAAAGCTTTGAAGGATGCAGCTTTAGTCCGCAGCCGCCAAGAAGGGCGCTGGATTTACTACAGCCTCAATTTAGCTCAGTTTGTCGCCCTCGAACAGTACCTCGCCGAATACCGCCGCTTCAGCCAGATACTGCCGGCGCGTCCCTGTGCCGACGCGGGTTAACCCATCAACATTTCTTGATCGCTCAAATACTGAGAGGGCTTTTTTAAGGATTGACATATCAATTTTTATTGATATGATCGGATGGAACAAATTAGTTGAGAGCGATGGATGCAACAGATCGTAGGTTAGCTTGTGCTCGGCCAGATTGCAGGCGAGAGGCGATCGCCGAATTTATAGGTACATTTATTTTGGTTTTTGCAGGCACCGGTGCGGTGATGGTTAACAAAACTAGCGCGGGTTCCGTAACTCATTTAGGCATCAGTTTTGTATTTGGTGCAGTAGTAACTGCGATGATTTACGCCCTAGGACACATCAGCGGTGCACACTTTAATCCGGCCGTAACTTTAGGGTTTTGGGCGAGCGGTTTTTTCCCAAAATACAAAGTTTTGCCTTACGTTTTGGCGCAGTGTGCGGGTGCGAGCGCAGCTTCTCAAGTGCTGCTAATTACCCTAGGAAAAGTAGCAAATCTCGGTGCAACTATTCCTCTCAAAGGTAACTGGTTGCAGTCTCTAACTTTAGAAACTGTTTTGACCTTTATCTTAATGTTTGTTATCCTCGGTTCAGGATTAGATAGACGCGCTCACATCGGCTTTGCCGGGATAGCAATTGGGTTAACTGTAGGGTTAGAAGCTGCATTTATGGGACCGATTACCGGAGCGAGCATGAATCCGGCACGATCGCTGGGCCCTGCTTTAATTGGCGGTATTTGGAACCACCATTGGGTTTACTGGGTTGCCCCTATCTGGGGAGCACAATTAGCAGTGGCAGTTTATCGAGAACTGTCTAACGGATTTCGGGATTTTAATTGAAATTATCATGACAAATTTTACGCACAAACCGAGAATCCTGTTTTTATATGGCTCTTTGAGAGAGCGTTCTTACAGCCGCTTGTTGGCGGAAGAAGCGGCGAGAATTATTGAGGATTTCGGTGCAGAAGTTAGATTTTTTAATCCTCTAGAATTGCCGATTTACGGCAGCGTTCCCGATACTCATCCGAAGGTTCAAGAGTTGCGGGAATTAAGCCTGTGGTCGGAGGGTCAAGTGTGGTCTAGTCCAGAAATGCACGGCAATATTACCGGCATTATGAAAAATCAAATTGACTGGATTCCTTTAAGCATTGGGGCTGTCAGACCGACTCAAGGCCGAACTTTGGCGGTAATGCAAGTCAGTGGCGGTTCCCAGTCTTTTAATGCTGTCAATACTTTGAGAATTTTGGGTCGCTGGATGCGGATGTTTACGATTCCGAATCAGTCTTCGGTTGCTAAGGCTTATCAGGAGTTTAACGACGATGGGACGATGAAGGATTCGCCTTATCGCGATCGCGCGATCGACGTGATGGAGGAACTGTACAAGTTTACCTTGCTGTTGCGGGAGCAAGCCGACTATTTGACCGATCGCTACAGCGAACGCAAGGAACAAGCGGCTAAAGAGGCGATCGCACTAGCAAATCGCGCCCTGGAATTACCGGGCGCTTAGAAAGCGCCGGAACCCCGCCAACAACGAATAACCAACAACTTACAACCAACAAAAACCATGAAAAAAGTAATGTTTGTTTGCAAAAGAAACTCCTGCAGATCGCAAATGGCCGAAGGATTCGCTAAAACCATCGGAGCCGGCCAGATTGGAGTCACCAGTTCCGGGTTAGAATCAAGCAGAGTTCATCCGACAGCAATTCAAGTCATGTCAGAAATCGGCATTGATATCACCGATCAAACATCCAACCCATTAAGCGAATTCAATGCAGAAGACTACGATGCCGTAATTTCTCTCTGTGGCTGCGGCGTGAATTTACCCGAAGCGTGGGTATTGCGAGAAGTGTTTGAAGATTGGCAACTCGACGATCCCGACGGACAACCCATCGAAACTTTTCACCGCGTTCGAGATGAAATTAAAGCACGAGTGGAAACATTAGTTGACTCTCTCAAGTAAGATTAATCGTCCTACACGCACGGGTGGTCAGAAACCGGGTTTTTTTCTCATAAGATGCGTTACATCCCGCAAAAACGGCAAAAAACCCAGTTTCTTGGGTTTTGATGCGTCCAGAACTATTAGAATTAGTGCTAAATTATGAGAGGCGTTCTGTCGGAACGCCTCTACATTCGTTGCGAGCAAAGACCAAAAGGTTAGCACATGATTCAGACAGCAGTCACGCCTTTCAAAAACAAAATTAACTCAGCTGTAACTAAAAAGCAGATTACAGTTTTACAAATTAATCTCGGCAAACGCTGCAACCTGGCTTGCACTCACTGCCACGTTGAAGCTAGCCCGAACCGAACAGAAGAACTTTCCCCGGAAATTTGCGACCAATTAATTGAAATTATTCACCGCTTTCCTCAAATTAAAACTGTTGATCTCACCGGCGGCGCTCCCGAAATGCTTTACGGTTTTAAACCGCTGGCGGAAGCTGCCAGGGCGGCAGGTAAAGAGGTAATTGTTCGTTCTAATTTGACGATTTACTTTGAAAAAGGTTTTGAAGATATTCCCGAATATTGCGCGCAGCATCAACTCAGAATTGTGGCGTCGCTTCCCTGCTATCAAGCTGACAATGTGGACAAAATGCGCGGCAGCGGTGTTTTTGACAGTTCAATTCGGGCGCTACAAAAGCTAAATCAGTTGGGATACGGGAAAAACCCAAATTTAATTCTCGATTTGGTGTACAATCCACAAGTGCCGACAACAGACAAATTTTCGCTAACACCGGAACAAGGCAAGTTAGAGCAAGATTACAAGGTTTATTTAGCCGAACATTTTGGGATTTGTTTTAATCAATTGTTCGCGATTACTAATTTGCCGGTGGGACGAACTAAGTTTCATTTGGAACATAAGAAACTGCACAAACCTTATCTCGGGTTTTTGGAGGAGAATTTTAATCCCGGCACCCTAGAACATTTAATGTGTCGTAACGAATTGTCGATTGACTATTTGGGCAATGTCTACGACTGCGATTTTAACCAAATGGAAAATCTGCCCGCGAAAACTGGCAGCGGGGAAAAGATAAATACTGCTAAATTGCTCGCATCTGGTAGTTTAGATGTCATTCAAGAGGTGCAAACGGCTGCTTATTGTTACGGCTGTACGGCAGGTTGCGGTTCTAGCTGCGGCGGTACTTTGATTTGAGAAGGAAGAAGGAAGAAGGAAGAAGGAAGAAACTATGCTCTTGGGCCCGATTCCCGATTCCCGATTCCCGATTCCCCATGCTTTTGGGCCCAATGCCCCATGCCCGTATTATTGAGAGTGGAGAGTTGAGGTAATGAATGATTCGCGATCGCCCGATGAAAATCCGTCAACATCAAATAGGTGGAAGCTGATTTTAGGGATTGGTTTAGCTGTGGCTTTGATTGTGGCGGCAAAGTTTTTTAACTTTCAAGGAATTCTGAAAAATGCCCTGGAGTCGATCGCGAGTCTCGGCCCTTGGGGCCCGGCAGCTTTTATTGTAATTTACATTGTAGCAACGGTTCTATTTATCCCTGGTTCTTTGCTGACTCTCGGTTCTGGCGTTTTGTTCGGAGTCGTTGGCGGCTCGGTTTGTGTTTCCATCGGCTCGGTTTTAGGCGCAACTTGCGCTTTTGTGGTAGGGCGGTATTTAACTCGCGACTGGGTTTCCAAACAGATAGAGGGCAATCAAAAATTTAAGGCGATCGACTCCGCAGTTGCCTCTGAAGGATGGAAAATTGTGCTGCTGACGCGGCTTTCTCCCATTTTCCCGTTTAATTTACTTAACTATGCTTTTGGAGTCACGCAGGTATCTCTAAAAGACTATTTTTTCGCATCTTGGATCGGCATGATTCCCGGAACAGTCATGTATGTTTATATCGGTTCCTTGGCCGGGAGTTTGGCGGCACTCGGATCTAGTGGGCGATCGCGCACTACTGCTGAGTGGGTTCTCTACGGTATTGGTTTGGTAGCAACGATCGCCCTCACCGTTTATGCAACCCGCTTCGCCAAAAAAGCTTTAGACGAAAAAATTTCTCCTTGAAGCCAGATCACAAATTAGTCAAACTGTCAATAAGTATTTACCTCTACATTAGAATACATTGCTAATTTAAAAAACTCCGTATTTTCTCTATGTTATTTACAATTATTTTGTTATACAAACGAGATAGATATTAAAGATATCGTAAAGCAGTAACCTCTATTAGGTAAACCGAAGGTCAAAATATAAAGCTGATGCCAAAATAGAAGGCGAGCGTGCGATCGGAATAAGAATTGTTTGCAGACAGGAATGCAAGTCATACCATTTTAAATTTTAGATTTTAGATTTTAGATTGGGAATGACTGATGACTACCAGGGTTGGAATCACCAGCCTACAGTTGCATTATTTTCTGAAACTGGTCTCACGACTTGCCGGATATTAATTCTGGCGAATGACCAATACCGTTTGATGAATGTGATTCGGAGAGAACATTTGATGATGCAAAACCCAGCAAATCAAGCCGGATCAGTGTCTGCGCCGCCGCCACACCAAGCAAAAAAGCTGCGCCACTTTTGGGACAACATCAGTAGTTCTGCTCAATCGCGGTGGCAGCAAGCGCATAGTCTTTGGCAGCACAGACGGCAGCGCCGCCATTTGCTGACCCTGCTAATTCTGGCCACCACGGCTTTAACCATTAGCACAACTGCTTGCATCAGCTATTTTTTTGTGCGCGGGCTAATCCTCGACAATTTAAAGCAAATCGCACTATTAAAACTAGAAAAAGGCACTGACGAAATCGACCGCTGGCTCAGCACTCGCAAAGCAGAAATAGAAACCCTTGCTTACGATCCTACGGTTAACACTCTTAATTGGAAATTAGTCGAACCCCGGTTACAAGGAGAAATATACAGATTAAAAGAGTATTTCATTTTGTCCTTGACTCAACCGGACGGCTTATTTATCAATACTTTAGGCAAGCGCGCGAACAGTAAAGACCGCCAACACTTTCAAAAAGCAATGGCCGGGCAGCTCAACGTTTCCGACCCGCTGATAGGCCGCAGTACAAAAATTTCTACAATCATTATTTCAGCTCCTATTTGGGCTTTACCTCCCGCTCCCAATCAAGTAATTGGAGTCCTATCGGGCAGCATTAAATTAGACAGAGTTACATCTGTCGCTAACAGCTTGCTGTACGGTTCTGACAGTTATGCTTTTGCGCTCAATTCACAAGGAGTGCCAATTGTTCATCCCAACAGTAACTTAGTTGGAAATATCGACCGGGAGACCCCAAGCTTTTTACAGTCACAAGACCCCGCACTCTCCACAATTGCGCGGCAGATGATCGACGGCCAGACCAACATCGAACTGGTAAAAATAGATCGCAAATGGGTGTATGTGGCCTACGCACCCCTCAAGGAAGTTAATTGGTCGATGGCTTTAGTAATTCCCCGCGAAAATATTGAATCCCAACTGCAAGCATTAAATTTGCTGACATCGGTCGTGGCCGGACTGCTCGGCCCAGCCATGCTAGGAGCAATTTGGCTAATTTACTCCTCCGAAAACAATCGCGCTCAAGCGGAGCGAGAAGCCATGCTCAACCGGATTGCTGGACGCATTCGCGCTTCCCTGGAATTAGACAAGATTGTGCAAAGTACAGTCGAAGAAATAGTAAGTTTACTGCACCTAGAACGGGCTGCTTTTGGGTGGTACAAACCCAAAGAACAAATGTTACACATCCTATGGGAATGTTGCCCATCTGATTGTTCGACGCCCGCTAAGAAGTTTGAGTCTTACTTTGTCGGAAATTTGTCGATACCGAGTGGCCAATGCGAGCCAATTATTCTTTCGAGGGACACTTGGGCGGAGGGTGCAGCTCAAACGAACGAAATTAAAAAAGCTAATAGCTATTTAGCGGTTCCTGTCCACACTCAAAACCAGCCGCAGGGTTATTTAATTTGCAGCCACGTTAGTCATTGGCTTTGGAGCCGGGAGGAAATCCAACTATTAAAAGCTGTGGCAGACCAATTGGCGATCGCAATTACTCAAGCTCACCTTTACAGTCAAACCCAAGACCAAGTAAAACTGCTTAATAGCGCCTTAAATGAACTGAAAAAAACTCAAACTCATTTGGTGCAGAGCGAAAAAATGTCATCCCTAGGTCAAATGGTGGCGGGAATAGCGCACGAAATTAACAACCCCGTTAACTTCATTTCGGCTAATTTGCCTCACACCAGCAAATATACTAAAGATTTATTAGAGTTGGTGAGTTTGTACAAAGAAGCCTTCCCAGAGGTTCCCCAGGAAATCGCAGATTTCACCGAAGAAATTGAGTTAGAATTTATCGAGGAAGATTTGCCACATATATTGGATTCTATGAAAATAGGAACCGAACGCATTCGCAGCATCGTTCTTTCTTTGCGTAATTTTTCTCGCCTAGATGAATCTGACAAAAAGCAGGCGGATATTCACGAAGGTATAGAAAATACCTTGCTGTTGCTCTCCAACCGCATCAAAAATAGAATTTATATAGTCAAGAAATACGGAAAAGTGCCTTCAGTAGAATGCTATCCGTCTCAGCTCAATCAGGTGTTTATGAACTTGCTGAGCAATGCGATCGATGCCTTGAACGAGATCGATCGCCTGGATAAAATTATTACTATTTCCACGGGAGTAGTTCGCGAACATGGCGGTAAATTTCTGAAAGTGGCCATCGCCGACAACGGCCCAGGCATTCCCGACAGCGTTAAAGACCAAATTTATAACCCATTTTTTACTACCAAACCCGTGGGCAAAGGCACTGGTTTGGGGTTAGCAATTAGCTACAAAATTATAGTAGACGGACACGGAGGCAGCATCGAAATTTCTAAACCTTCGGGCGGCGGCACGGAGTTTTTGGTAAAAGTTCCTATTAGTAACGGGAAATAATACCATTTTAAATTGTAGATTTTAGATTTTGGAATACCCGATCGAACAAGCTTTTGAAGCTGGTATACAGTTGCATTTTTTATAAAAACTGGTATAAGAAGAAAGTGCGAAAGGAAGCCCACGGATTTGGTAAGCGAGGTAACTGATAGAGGGGAGAGGTTCGAGGGGTTCAACGGTTTGAATTCATGCTAAGCTGACGGCCGTTGGCTAAAATTATAAGAGTTTTTGTTAAAGGTGTTTTATGGCTGTTGGCAAGGATACAATTTTCGAGCGCTTCTTGTCGCCCCTGATTCGACTGGCGATCGACGAACAAGCACTGAAACGACTCTATGAAGGTATCGACTGGGAAACAGCGGGCGATCGCTACCGACAACCCAACTTAGTTTATCCCGAATATTACAGCAGCCAAAACTTTCACGGCATTAAAGGTGGCTACCTCAACCCCAGTGCCGCCGTTTCCTACGATCCCATCACGCAATATGTTTTGCCTCCCCACGAAACAGTCGTCAGGCAAGGCTTAATTGACGCTGTGCGGGTGAAACCGCGCCGAATCATCGATTTGGGATGCGGCACCGGCTCTACAACGCTCATGCTCAAGCAAGCTTTTCCCCAAGCAGAAGTTGTCGGGCTGGACTTGTCGCCTTATATGCTGGTAGTTGCCGACATGAAAGCGCAAAAAGCCGGCTTAAATATCGAGTGGTTGCATGGAAATGCCGAAAGCGTTGCTTTTGCCGATGCCAGCTTCGATTTAGTAGCAGCTTCCTTGCTGTTTCACGAGACGCCGCCTGCTGTATCGCGGGCAATTTTGCGAGAAAGCTTCCGACTGCTGAAGGTTGGGGGACAAGTGGCAATTTTGGACGGAAATCAAAAAACTTTGCGGCAGACGCAGTGGCTGACTGATATCTTTGAGGAGCCTTATATTAAGTCTTACGCGGCTGGCAGCCTCGATGCTTGGGCGGGGGCGGCTGGATTTGCGGCGGTGCAAACTCACGAACACTGGTGGACTAATCAGGTGACGCAGGGCGTGAAACCTTTGCCGGGGGAAGATTTGGAACAGGCAAAGGTGGCGAGGGGGTGGAATTGGGGCGATCGAACTCCTGATTTTGATGGCGATTTACCAGGCATTCCAGCTCCTGCTTGATCTATTAACTGTTGCCTGTTAATGGTTAACTGTTAGCAAACTAATGACTAATGACTCATGACTAATGACTCTAAAAGCAGTTTTATTTGATTTTAATGGCGTGATTGTTAATGACGAGCCGATTCACGAAAAAATAATCGAACAATTGATGCTCGATGAAAATCTCCAGCTCAAACGTGGGGAGTTTCGAGAAGTTTGTTTGGGAAAAAGCGATCGCGCTTGCATTACCGAACTGCTCAAGCGCCGAGGACGATATCTAACAGAAACATATCTCGATCGGCTGCTGCAACGCAAGTCCCAAGCTTACAAAGCTCAAATAGATACTTTGGAGAAACTGCCGATTTATCCCGGTTTGGCAGAATTTATTGACAAAATTCGGGTCGCCGGACTGAAAATGGCCGTAGTTAGCGGGGCAATGCGATCGGAGATAGAATTGGTGTTAGATCGGGCCGGTTTGGCAGCAAACTTTGAGTTAATTGTCGCAGGTGACGACTTGACGGCGAGCAAACCAGCACCTGACGGCTATCTATTGGCTGTCGAACTTCTCAACCAGAAATATCCCGAATTTAACCTGCAACCGATCGAGTGTTTGGCGCTAGAAGATACTTTTGCGGGGATTGAAGCAGCGAAAAAAGCGGGGATTCAGGTTGCGGGTGTGACTCACACTTACCCGTTTCACATGATCCAGCGCCAAGCTAATTGGACGGTGGACTATTTTACTGATTTAGAGTTGGACAGAGTGGCCGCACTTTGCTCGATCGCTCCCACTGAGCCGGCTGCGGAAAACACTTGACGTTTTTAGCAGTTACGTGCTAGTGTAAGTGACGGTCTGCGAACGTGAGAGCAACCAAGACCTATAAACCTTTTAGATTCGGCAATCCGGCATCTAAAATGCTAAATTAAAACTCAATCAGGGGAATTAGCTCAGTTGGTAGAGCGCTGCGATCGCACCGCAGAGGCCAGCGGTTCGAGTCCGCTATTCTCCATAAATCAGGGGCATTTCTACAGGTGACGATCGTACTCAAAGCGAAGTGCGATCGTCACCTGCTTTCATACTCGCCTATTTTATGCGATCGACCGGATTGCTGCCTAAGTTTTAGCATCAATAATCTGTTGAGAGCGAGAAACCCGGTTGCTATTTTGTGCGATCGACGCCCTTGCTGCCTAACTGGTAGCATCAATAAGATAATTTCTGTAAAGAAACCGGGTTTCTCATTACACACTAATTGCTGAAAAGACGTATTTTGGTGTCTAAACCCGGTTTCCCAAAAAAATCCGGTAAGCCCGCGATCCCAACCCTGATGTCATCAGTCAATCTAAAATCCAACATGATTTCAGCCCGGTTTCTGTCGCAGTTACCCTCAATCCCCACAAAACATTCAATTTCTCAAAAACAATAAGTTTTGTAGCTAAAAATACAACAGTCTGCTGAAGCGAGTCTTAATATCAAGTCGCTATGTGTTATTATTCTCAATCATCTGACTCATCTATTCAAGAGTAACAAGAAAAAATGACAAAGCGATTCGATCGGCGGAAATTTATTTTATACAGTTCTGCTACCCTAACATCAAGTTTATTTCTCAAAGCTTGTAGAACTCCAACTCAAACAGCCACTCCCGCAGCTTCTCCCACATCAACAGGAACTACACCAGCAGCCGGGGGCGGAAACACGATAAAAGTAGGAATTTTGCATTCCTTGAGCGGCACGATGTCAATCAGCGAAAAAAGCGTGGTCGATGCCGAACAATTAGCGATCGAAGAAATCAATAAAGCTGGTGGCGTCCTCGGCAAACAAATCGAAGCAGTAATAGAAGATGGCAACTCAGACTGGCCGACTTTTGCCGAAAAAGCCAAAAAATTGATCGACCAAGATAAAGTTGTCACTGTCTTCGGCTGCTGGACTTCCGCCAGCCGCAAAGCAGTATTGCCGGTATTTGAAGAAAAAAATCATATGCTCTGGTATCCCGTACAATACGAGGGTCAAGAGTGTTCCAAAAATATTTTTTACACCGGCGCGGCACCAAACCAGCAAATCGAACCAGCAGTGGATTGGCTGCTAGAAAATAAAGGCAAAAAATTCTTTTTAGTCGGGTCGGACTACGTTTTTCCCCGCACGGCAAATACCATTATCAAAGCCCAGCTAGCAGCCAAAGGTGGCGAATTAGTTGGGGAAGATTACATTCCTTTGGGCGGGACAGAAGTTACGCCAATTATTACTAAAATTAAGGCAGCTTTGCCAGATGGGGGCGTCATTTTCAATTCCCTCAACGGCGACAGCAACGTAGCATTTTTCAAACAGTTGCAGGGTGCAGGTTTGGATCCGGACAAATATCCGTCAATGTCTGTCAGTATTGCTGAAGAAGAAGTAAAGGCGATCGGCGTAGAATATCTTAAAGGCCATTACGCTGCCTGGAATTACTTCATGACTGTAGAATCTCCGGAAAATACAAAATTTGTGGAAGCTTTCAAAGCAAAATATGGCAAAGATAGAGTGACAAATGACCCGATGGAAGCAGCTTATATCATGGTGTACCTGTGGAAGCAAGCCGTCGAAAAAGCAGGGACAGCCGACGATTTAGAAAAAGTGCGGGCAGCAGCTTTGGGTCAAACCTTTGACGCGCCGGAGGGCAAAGTTACGATGGAAAACAACCACCACATCTCTAAATTTGTGCGCTTGGGCGAAGTGAGAGAAGACGGTTTGTTTAACATCGCTTATGCTACACCAGAAGCAGTGAAGCCGGTGCCTTGGAATCAATTTGTCGCTGAAACAAAAGGCTTTGCTTGCGATTGGTCAGACCCCGCAAAAGGTGGAAAATTCAAAGCTTGATAAGTCGGTAATACCATTTTTTAAAACGTTGGCAACGTATCGTTCGATCCCCCCTAGCTACCCTTAATAAAGGGGGGAAAAAAGCGTTCTTGCGTCACCCCCTACTCTCCTTAATCAGGAGAACGGGAGGATTCAAATTCCGCCTTAATGAAGGGGAACTGGAGTATTCAAATTCTCCCTGATTAAAGGAGACATAGGGGTATCGAGATACTCACTCTAAGCATAATTTATAGAAAAACTCGACGCTTACTTAAGTTGACACCAACGTGGCAAAATCCGCCCCTAATTATCCGCGAACAAAGTTAACAGACTTGATGCAGGAGTAACAAAATTGGCGATATTAGATGGTTTATTTAACGGCATTAGCATCGGCGCTGTTTTACTAATTGCAGCCCTGGGACTAGCGATTATTTTCGGGCTGATGGGCGTAATTAATATGGCTCATGGCGAGTTGATGATGCTGGGGGCTTATACAACTTTCGTGGTGCAAAATGTCTTCAAAGGTATGGGAGGATTTGCCTTTGAAACATACATTTTCTTTGCGATTCCCTTAGCTTTTTTAGTAGCTGCCTTGGTAGGATTAATTCTAGAACGCGGAGTGATTCGCTATCTTTACGGGCGGCCGCTAGAAACTTTGCTGGCAACTTGGGGCGTAAGTTTAATTTTGCAGCAGTTTGTCCGCAGCGTTAGTTGGGTGCTGGTAATTGGGATTGCGGTGTTTTGTTTGCTGTTTTTTGGCGGTTTGCGGGTGCTGAAATCTCGCATGGATTTCGATCGCATTCGCAGCAAAATTATTGCCATAATTTTGCCTTTATCTTTGGCTATTTCCTGGGCTGTGAGCGCCTTTGTAGGGCAAACTTACAAACTGGCAGTAACTCAACCTTGGTTTGGCGCTCAAAATGTGGACGTAACTGCACCGCAATGGTTGCGGGGCGGCATACCGCTGGGAAATTTTCAGTTGCCCTACGCCCGAATTTTTATTATTGTCCTTACCGGAATTTGTTTGGCGGGAATTTACCTATTTTTGCAAAAGTCTGTGTGGGGATTGCAGATTAGATCCGTGACGCAAAATCGCAGCATGAGTGCGTGTTTGGGAATTCCTACCGAACAAGTAGATGCGCTGACTTTTGCTTTGGGTTCGGGGTTGGCAGGTGTGGCTGGGTGCGCGATTAGTTTGATCGGTTCGGTAGGGTCAAATACCGGACAAAATTATATAGTCGATACGTTTATGGTGGTGGTTGTGGGCGGTGTCGGCAAGATTGTGGGGAGTGTAGTTGCTGCGATCGCGATCGGCACTGCAAATTACCTGATCGGTTCTGGAACCTTAGCATTAATGTTCGCTCCTATCAAGCCTTTAGCCGACTTCTTCACATTTTTCGCCACAACCAGCATGGCAAAAGTAATGGTATTCGCCTTAATTATGGCTTTTCTGCAAGTGAAGCCGGGAGGGATTTTCCCGCAAAAAGGGCGGACGGTAGAAAATTAAAAATTACAACTGCGAGTGTAGCGAAAAATGCAGAAAACACATCACAAAACCTGGCTAAAAGAAGCGGCAATTGTCAGCGCGATCGCCCTCACATTCATCTTGCTCATCCCAGGAATACTCCCCGATGTTCGGCTCAATCAATTAGGGAGATTTTTAGCACTAGCAATTGCCGCCCTCGGCATAGACTTGATTTGGGGATACACGGGTTTGCTCAGTTTAGGGCATGGAGTGTTTTTTGCGATCGGCGGCTACGCCTTCGCCATGCACCTAAAATTGCAAATTCCCCCAACCGCCAGCAGTCAATTGCCAGAATTTATGAACCTCTACGGCGTTAATGAACTCCCCTGGTTTTGGCAACCATTTTATTCATTTCCTTTCTCAGCATTAGCAGTAGTTCTCATCCCCGCCATCTTGGGCGCACTTTTAGGTTATTTAGTATTCCGCAATCGAATTCGAGGCGTTTACTTTTCAATTCTCACACAAGCAGCAACCATAGTATTTTTCAACTTCTTTAACGGCCAGCAAAAACTAATTAACGGCACCAACGGACTCACAGACTTTAAAACCCTGTTCGGAGCCACAGTTAATGACCGAGATACTCAATATATTTTCTACATTCTGACCATAATATTTCTAGCAGCAACTTACGCCCTCTGCCGGTGGCTGACCAGCGGGCGTTTCGGCCGCCTGCTAGTTGCCATTCGCGACGATGAAGTGCGCCTGCGTTTCTCAGGTTACAATCCCACAGGATATAAAGTTTTAGTCTTTGCAATTTCCGCCGGTTTAGCCGGGATTGCAGGCGCATTATTTACCGTACAAACCGGAATCATTTCGCCAAAAGCAATGGATATTGCCTTTTCAATTGAAATGGTAATCTGGGTCGCAGTAGGAGGTCGCGCCACATTATCTGGAGCAATATTAGGAACACTGCTAGTCAACTTTGGCAAGAGTTTCTTGAGCGAACAATTTCCCGAAGTGTGGCTATTTTTCCAAGGCGCGCTATTTTTAATAGTAGTAACAGTCCTGCCCGACGGCATAGTCGGATGGCTGCAATATCAAAGTTTCGACCAAATCCGCCGCTTGTTCAGAAAACCAAAGTACGTATCTACTTACCCCAGCCTAGAACAAGACCCCCAAGTGCAGCTAGAAAAAGAAGAACTTGAACATTGAGTGCAAAAATATCGTGTAATTTAGAAGGATGCTGACATAAATAAAGGTCACCTATAACAGACAAACAAAGCAATCGCCATAGACTTGGCAAACGCTGCATTTATCTCTGTCTGAGGAGACGCAATATATATGTCCACCTACTTAGATATCCGTAGCAAGTAGCTTCGTTCTTTAAATTGAGGGGCCACATATGGCAGATATTATTGACTACAAAATTTACGGCGACGATTTGCAACTCATCGAGATTGAACTCGACCCTAGAGAAGGCGTCAGGGCTGAAGCTGGAACCATGACATACATGGAAGGCGACATCCAAATGCAAACATCCACAGGCGGCGGCTTATTTCAAGGTTTCAAACGAATGCTCACAGGAGCGGGTTTTTTCATTACCACCTTTGTCAACGCCGGAAATCGTAAGGCCCGCGTCGCTTTTGCCGCCCCCTATCCGGGTAAAGTAATTCCGCTAGATTTAAGCAAACTTGGCGGTAAATTTTTGTGTCAAAAAGACTCTTTTCTTTGTGCTGCCAACGGGATTGAAATTGAGGTAGCTTTCACCAAGCGACTCGGTGCCGGTTTCTTTGGTGGAGAAGGTTTTATTCTGCAAAAATTGCAGGGTGACGGGCTAGCTTTTGTTCATGCGGGAGGAACAATAGTTGAGAAAAATTTAGGAGTTGGCGAAGTGTTGCGAGTAGACACCGGCTGTTTAGTAGCTTTTGCTCCCACAGTAGACTACGACATTCAATTTGTTGGCGGGTTTAAGAATGCTTTGTTTGGAGGTGAAGGCTTGTTTTTGGCAAAAATGACTGGACCTGGAAAAGTATATGTGCAAAGTTTGCCACTCTCGAAGTTAGCTGAACGGATTTTAGCTGCTACTCCACCTTCTATTTCGAGCAGTTCTAGCAGTTTTAGTTGAGAGTAAAATAACCATTTATGTGCTTGTGTAGGGTGCGTCAGCCAGCAGATTTTCTGGGTTATCCAGAGACGGTTAACTGACGCACCTTCTCAGAGAAAATCAGCGCTGTCAGGTGCGTCAGCCAGAAGATTTTCCGCCTTATCGAGAGACTGTTAACTGACGCACTCTACCTGGAAAAATCACCTATGAATGGCAAAGTATTAGAAATAGAAAACTTGACTGTGAGTTTTGATGGTTTTAAAGCCATCAACGGTTTAAATTTCAGCATGGATGCCGGCGAACTGCGAGTTATCATTGGTCCCAATGGTGCGGGGAAAACAACTTTTCTCGATTCGATTACCGGGAAGGTGCAGCCGACAGAGGGCCGCGTGTTATTTAAGGGACAGAATTTACGCAAGTTGTCGGAAGATAGGATTTCGCGCTTGGGAATTGGCCGCAAGTTTCAGACGCCGCGAGTTTACTTGAATTTAACGCCACGCGAAAATTTGGAATTGTCTTGCAGTCGCCATAAAAATGTTTTTTCGACTTTGTTCAAACCTGCGTCGGCTGCTGAAAAACGCACGGTTTCCGGTTTGTTAGAAACAATTGGTTTAGTTGCTAAAGCTGATATTTCGGCTGGTTTGCTTTCTCACGGGGAAAAGCAATGGTTGGAAATTGGAATGTTGGTGGCTCAATCTCCTGATTTGTTGTTGGTAGATGAACCTGTCGCGGGTTTGACGGATGAGGAAACGATGTTAACTGGAGAGTTGCTAATTTCTCTGGCCGAAAGTCATTCGGTGTTGGTAATTGAGCACGATATGGAGTTTGTGCGGCAAATTGCGCGGCAGGTGACGGTGTTGCATCAGGGTGCGGTTTTGTGTGAGGGGACTATGGATGAGGTGCAAAATGACGATCGGGTAATTGAGGTATATTTGGGAAAACCGGAAGAATAGTTATTAGTTAACAGTCAACCGTCAACAGTGAACAGTAAATAATTATGCTACAAGTTTCTAATTTGAATGTTTATTACGGCGAAAGTCACATTTTGCGCGATGTCGATTTAAGCGTCATGGCGGGGCAAATGGTTTGCTTGATCGGCCGCAATGGTGTGGGCAAAACTACTATGCTAAAAACGATTATGGGGTTGCTGCAACCGCGCAGCGGGACTATTGCTTTTGGCGGAGAATCTATTGCTTCTAAGTTGACTCACCAGCGGGCTAGATTGGGAATTGGTTATGTGCCTCAAGGGCGCGAAATCATTCCACGTTTGACGGTGAAAGAAAATCTATTGTTAGGTTTGGAAGCGAAACCAACCAAAATCAAAAATCCTGAAGTTCCTGATGAAATTTTTGATTTGTTTCCTGTTTTGAAAACTATGCTCGATCGCCTCGGAGGTGATTTGAGCGGGGGACAGCAGCAGCAGTTAGCTATTGCTAGGGCTTTGATGGGTGAGCCACAGTTGCTGGTTTTGGATGAGCCTACGGAGGGGATTCAACCATCCATTATTTTAGATATTGAAGCTGCGGTGCGCCGCGTAGTTGCGACTAGGGGAATTTCTGTTTTGTTGGTGGAGCAACATTTGCATTTTGTGCGGCAAGCTGACTGGTATTATGCTATGCAAAAAGGCGGGATTGTGGCTTCTGGAAGCACTAGCGAGTTAAGTGATGAAGTGATTCAGAGGTTTTTGGCTGTTTGAGTCAGCAGTCATTAGTCATTAGTCATTAATCATTAGTAGGGTGCGCACTGCGCACCTTACTCAATTGTATTCAGTCCGCGCACCATCCGGACTTTGTTTGATAAGAAGCGATTTCAATCACCTACAAAACGACGCTGTATTATTGATTTTTTCGACCGTCTGGCATTGTGGTGCCGGCCATACTTGCTCGATCTATAGTAGCGCCATCTATATTAGCATTGCGGAGGTTGGCATCGGAAAGATTGGCATCTCTCAAGTCGGAAAATCGCAGGTCTGCACCGTCTAGATTTGTCTTTGTCAAGTTAGCTTTTCTGAGGTTAGCGTTGCTGATTCTCGCTCCTACTAATTCGGCTCCGCTTAAGTTTGTGCGAGCTAAATTCGTGTTGACAAAATCTGAGATCTCGAAGCGACTACCGCTGAGGTTGGCATCTGATAAATCTGCTCCTGTAAGGATGGGATTTTTTAAGTTAATGTTAACTAATTTTACGGCTCGGAGGTCGCAGCGGGAGCAGCTTTGAGTTAGCAGCAACGTTTCGACGTTGGCGTTGATTTGGTCGATTTGTTGCTGGGAGAAATTTTCGGCAAATTCCGGGGAGACGTAGCCGAGCTTTTTGGGGTCGTTTGCTTTTGGTTGGGGTGCTTGTATGGGGGGTGTTTGGATTTGTTGGGGTGTTTGGATAGGTTGGGGTGTTTGTGGTTGGGGTGTTGGGATGGGTTGGGGTGTTTGTGGTTGGGGTGTTGGGATGGGTTGGGGTGTTGGGATGGGTTGGGGTGTTGGGATGGGTTGGGGTGTTTCTATTTGCCCGATCGCACTTAGTTGCAGCCCCACCTTCGGCACTTCGAGAGTTGCTGCAACAATTAGTAGGGCGATCGACATGATTGTGAGTTTTTTCATAAATCAATAAGTTTTTGTTTGCATAAATACCATTTATACGGTATAATACCTCGAAAAGTGAGCACCCTACATTTCGCTAAATAAATCGAAATTCAGATAAAAAACTTCGGAACCATCAGGCGCGCGAATTAACTTTTCTATTACCGAAGGCAGTTGCTGTTGACGGTACAATTCGGGAATCTCGCAGAAGCTTTCTTCGGTAATTTCCAAAATTTTTGGCATATTAGGAAGGGGAATCCCTAACCGATCGCTTTTATTTAAGGTACAAATAATCAGGTATTTGCACTCAGCAAGGCTCGGACTGCTGGGAAATATTGTGGATAAATTAATTATGGTAATCAATTCTTCTTGATGCCGCAATAAACTATTCCCGCTAGGTAAAGTGCCGTAGGCATTAAAGTTTTTAACAATGCGCTCCACTCGTTCAATAGGAACAGCATAGTAAATATTTCCTAGTTCAAAGGAAACAAATTTTTTAGGGGCAACTCTAACAGTGGCTTGTTTCTTGCTCCGAAATCTGCGGTTGTAATTGGCGTGAGTCATTGGATTTTATATTTTAGATTTTAGAGTTTAGATTTTAGATTGAAGAATTATTTGGTTGAAGATTGAAAAGTATTTGATGGGAAATAGAAAGTTATGGGATTTTAGTAGATGCGTCTGCTGCGTATCTTCCCACTATAATTCGCGTGTTAAATTATTTTTTGCCTAAGTTTTGTTTGAGATTAGGGATTATTTGAGTGAAAATTTGAGAATGTGGATTAAATTATTGATTGGTGGATTAATTTGGGGATGGCTTGTAAAAGTTGGGCTTCACTGTAAGGTTTAGTGAAGTATTGATTTGCGCCTAATTCCATTGCCATTTGTCGATGTTTTTCCCCGCTACGGGATGTCAGCATGGCTACGGGAATCTTAGCAAACCGCTGGGTCGATCTGATCGATCGCAACAATTCAAATCCATCCATCCGAGGCATTTCAATATCGACGATCGCCAAACTGCAATCAAGACCATTTTGCAACTTTTCCAGGGCATCCACACCGTCTTTAGCCTGTACCACCCGGTAGCGAGCACGAGTCAGCGTCATAGACAGCAACTGGCGGATTGTATAGGAATCATCCACTACCAAAATCTGCGGTGACAGACTCGAACTCGGCGTTATCTCCTGCACTTTACCGGAGATAGCGGCGATCGAACTATTTATCACAGGCTGACCGACCAAATCATCCACATCCAGAATATTCACCACGCGCCCGTCCCCCAAAATAGTAGTCCCCAAAACCCCGCGAGGCTTGGATAGAGGCGGTGGCAAAGGTTTAACCACAATTTCCTGCTGACCGATCAGCCGTTCCACGGCCACCGCCAGCATTCCTTCGGTAGAAGCCAAAACCAGGACAGGAATTTCGTCTTGGGCCAAAGGGTCAGGAGAGGGTGCATCCGGCGCGACGACGCTGTATTCGAGCAAATCTTGTATCCTCACCAAACGAATAAATTCCTCCCGCCACCACAGCATCGGCTGATTGCCGGCGATGTGAACTTCCGACGCTTTAATGTGCAGAATTTCCTCGACTGCATCCAGTGGCACTGCTATTTTATTGTGATCTGTCTTCACCATCAGTGCATCAGTAATCGACAGCAGCAGCGGTAGTTTAATGATAAAACTCGTACCTTTTCCCAGGCGAGAGTCTACCTTGACAGTTCCCCGCACAGTCCGCAAATTTGTTCGCACCACGTCGAGTCCGACTCCCCGCCCCGAAAGGTCGCTGACGCCTTCTGTAGTGCTGAAACCCGGCCAAAACAGAAAATCGTAGAGTTCGGCAATGGAAAATTCTTGAGCTTGTTCCTCCGTAGCCAAACCCTTTGTGACAATTTTACGGCGAATCATTTCCGGGTCAATGCCTTTGCCGTCATCGGCGACAGTAATAATAGTTTGGCCGCCTTGGTGGCGGGCTTCTATTTCAATTTGACCGCTGGCCGGCTTGCCGCTTGCTTTCCGAACTTCGGGCATTTCGATGCCGTGGTCGAAAGCGTTTCTCACTAAGTGTATTAAGGGGTCGCGCAAAGCGTCGAGCAAACTTTCGTCAATTTTGGTATCTCTTCCCACTAGCAGCAGGTTGACATCTTTATCGTATGTGAGGCACATCTCCCGGAGCGCTCGGGGCAAGTGATCGACGGCGCGGCTGAAACTCACGACTCGCAACTGCATGACGCGGCTGCGCAGTTGTTCGGTAATGCGGCGCAGTTGGTCGGTACTGCGCTCGAATTTCATGGCTAAGGTGTCTAATTTGGTGGCGGAGTGAGAAATTGCTTGGGCAGTTTCGATGACTTCTGCGGCTGTCGAGTGGAACTCTGTATAACGATCCATCTCTAAGATATCGAAGTGAGCATGGGCCGGAGAGGATTTGCCGTTAGCAATCATGGGGAATTCTGTTTCTGCTGCTGCAAGTTTTCCCAATCCAGAGTTCCCGTTTCCCCCTCTCCACTCTGCAAAACTCAGTCTGTCGTATTCTTCTCGCAACTGACCGCCGAATTGGTTTAAATCTACGATATGGCGGCGGATGCGCTTGACTTCGCCACGCAGTTCGGATTCTTGAAGTTCTAAATTTGTACGGTTGATGACTAATTCTCCGACTAGATTCACTAATTCTGTCAAGCGTTCCAAGTCTACCCGGATGGTCGGTCTTTGCGGGTTGGAGACTGTGAGAGTCGGGGATTCGGGGAGAGTCGGGGAGAGAGACGGAGAGTCGGGGAGGGAGAGGGAGATTTCCGGGGATGTCGGGGAGTCGGAGAGTGGGGGGGAGTCGCGAGGAGTCGCGGAGGGGGAGATGTCGGGGATGTCGATCGCCCTTCCTTCCAGTATTTGTTGGCGTGCGGTTTGCAAGTTTTGGGCGATCGTCCAACCCTCGGATTGCAACCGTTGTAGAGTCAAGTCGGGAGAGTCGATCAAATCTCTGATGGCTGCGGCGACTTTCCCAAAATCCGGCAATAGCAGCATTCCAGCCAAACCGGAAAGTTGGTAGTAAACCTGGTTGAGGGCGGTGACGCTTTTTGCCAAATCTGCCTCGGAAGCTTGGGAAAGTTCGGTTTCTAAGCGATTGAAGAGTGGTGGCACTTCATGTTCAAAAATCAGTTTCAGGGTTTCCGGGGCGGGCGATTGACTGGCTGCAGGGACTGGCGACGGTTCTGACTTGCCATACTGGGCCTGGAACTGAGCGAAAATTTGGGCGATCGCCTCCAAGTTTTCCGTTTGATCCGGAGTTGTGACATCGGAGTGTTGAACTGATTCGATCGTAATCTTTTTGAGCGCATCCACCCCCTGCAGCAAAACGCTCACAGTAGTCGGTTCCAGGGCTGACAAGTCTGTGCGATCGCGCAAAATGACAAAACAGTCCTCCAGCGTGTGAGCTGCCACAGAAACGTTTTGAAAGCCCAACATTGAACCCGCACCTTTAATCGAGTGAGCCGCCCGAAACATTTCTTTAACTGCCGCTTGTCGCTCTTTCAAACCCGCAGTTTCCATCGCCAGTAGGTTCGTCTCCATTAACTGGAGAAACTCTTCGCATTCTGCGGTAAAAGCATCTATTAATTCGTTTAAATCGTCATCATTCATATTAGTCTGTTATCTGTTGTCTGTTGACAGTTAACTGTTGACTGTTAACTGCTTGCAGTTTTTTTATATATGATGTCCTGTTATTTAACTGTAATTGTTGTTGGGGCGGGTTCACGATTATCTATAACTTCGCATTCAGGATATTTCTCAACCTGCCCCGGCAACAACGATAGTTATTAGTGATTCGTATAACTGTCAACCGTCAACAGTTAACTGTCAACTGAACTAACTGCGGAAATTCGCCACCGACTTTTGCAATTGGCCCAGAGAACCAGACAACTCGTCCAAAGATGCTTTGACATCCGCACCTTTTTGTGCAGTCGTATTAGCAATCTCGTTGACTTGCTGCATACTGTTAGCAATTCCCTCAGCCGAAACAGTTTGCTTGGCAGATGCAATAGTAATATTCTGCACCAAAGCATTCATTTCTCGACTAACTTCGATGATGGCATTAAGGTGAGTTTTAGCTTCGCTTGCCAGCTTAGTGCCTTCCACTACCTCCAGCGTCCCGGATTCCATTGCCTTCATCACGCGGCTGATTTCTTCTTGAATTGTACCCACAATTTCCGAGATTTCCTCAGTAGCGCCGGCGGATCTTTCTGCTAATTTCCGCACTTCTTCGGCAACAACTGCAAAGCCTAAACCTTGTTCGCCGGCCCGCGCCGCCTCAATAGTAGCATTCAGAGCTAATAAATTAGTTTGCGAAGCAAGTTGAGAAATCGAAGTTACAATTTTGCCAATTTGCTGCGAAGATTCGCCCAAACGCTTCATCATTTTCGAGGTAGAGGCGATCGTCAACCGGAGCCCGTTAATGCCTTCGACAGCTCGATCGACCGCCATACCGCCGACTTCAGCCGTGTGAGAAGACTGCTGGGCTACTGTTTCGGCGCGCACCGAAACATCTCGCACGTCGCGGATCGAATTCACAATCCGCTCAATTTCGCGCATGATGGCAGATATTTTTGCTGCTTGAATTTCCGCCTGTTGCGTGAGTTGACTGGTATTGTTAATCGACTCGCCGGTGGCAGATGTTACCTGTTCGGCTAAAGTTTGAATTCCCGTTACCACTTTCCGCAGAGAACCGATTAAGAAGTTGAAAGAGTCGGCGACAGCACCTAAAACATCGTTAGTCACTTCCGCCCTGACTGTCAAGTCGCCTTGAGCCGCGCCTTTAATTTCTCCCAACAATTTAAGAACTTGCTGCGTCAGAGAATCAGCTTCAGCTTTACGTTCTGCTGCCAATTTTCCTAGTCGTTCTTCTGCCTCTTTGCGCTCGGTGATGTCAAAGCGAATGGCGATATATTTGACTATGGTGCCGCTGGTATCAAAAATGGGGGAGATCGTCGAATCTACCCAGTAAAACGAGCCATCTTTGCGTCGGTTTTTGATTTCCCCTTTCCACACCAAACCGCGAGAAAGTGTCACCCACATTTCTTCAAAAAATGATTTGGGATGGTAGCCGGAATTGATGAGGCGGTGGTTGCGGTGCAGGAGTTCTCCCATGCTGTAACCGGAGATTTCAATGAATCTGTCGTTGACGTAGGTAATCATGCCTTGGACATCAGTTTCGCTGACGATCGCCGATTCGTCTAGGGCATTTTGCCGCGTTTTGAGTTCTTGCAGTAAGCGTTCCTGTGCCTCCGCCAACTGCTGCATTCGCTGCTGGGATGCTCTTTGTTCGGTGACGTTGCGGCAAACGACTACGCCGCCTTTAAGCGCCCCTGTTTCGTCTTTGAGCGGCCGGCCGTTAACTTTCACCCACAGGCCCTCTGGCTTGCCTGGGTGGCGGGTGAAAAGGTCTATGTCGTCAACGGCTTCTCCTCGAACCGTGCGCGCTAAAGGTATGTCGGCTGGGGGAAAGGGAGTTACCGTATCGGGCAAGAATAAACCGTATCTTGCCGACCATTCGTTGAGAACAGCATCTGTCGCACCCATGCCAAACATATCTTCGGCGGCGGGGTTGAACAAAACAAAATTGCCTTTTTCGTCGGCAGCAATTATGCCGTCGCCAATGCTATTTATTAGCAGTTGCAAGAGATTGCTTTGTCGCCGAAATTGCTCTTCGGAACTGGCTAATTGGGCTGTTGTTGTTTCCAGTTGCACCATCGCGTGTTTGCTTTCGGTAACGTCGCGAGCCACTGCATACATGAGCTTTTGTTCGGTTTCAGGTCGCACTTTCCACGACAACCATTTGTAGGAACCGTCTTTGCAGCGGTAGCGATTTTCAAAGAACTTTATTTCCCGGCCCTCGTTTACTCTTTTTGCTGCGGCTATACTTTCTTCGCGATCGTCTGGATGGAGGAAATTGAGAAAAGATTGGTCTTGCACTTCTTCTAGGGTGTAGCCGAGGGTTTTTTCCCAAGCGGGATTGAGGCGCTTGAATCTGCCTTCAAAATCTAAAGTACAAACCAAGTCTAGGGAAAGGGTAAAAAATCGATCGCGCTCTGCTTCTGCTTTTTTGCGATCGGTAATTTCGATCGCCACAACCCCGATACCGATGGGTTTGCCGTCAGATCCGGGCAAAGGAAAGTATGACGCCAGCCAATCTCGCAGGACGCCCGGTTCGTTGAAGAATGATCCCGACACCTCAAGGTTTAACAACGGTTGGTTGGTGGCGAGAACCTGCTGCAACATCGGCACTTGGGTATCGCTCATTTCGGGTATAACTTCCCTCACCGTCTTACCGAGGTGCTCGGCAACTGAGACGCCGGTGGTTGCCGCTAATTTCTCGTTGACTTGCACGAAGCGCAACTGCTCGTCAAAAATACACATTGAGGCCGGGGCGGCTGCGAAAAATGCGTCAAAGCGGGTTTGACGCAAAACTAATTCTCGTTCTAGGGCTTTGCGATCGCTAATGTCCCGGCCTTCTGGAATTAGCATCAAGACTTTGCCACTGTCGTCTGTGATGGGTTTGATGGAGAAGTCAACTGTCGCGACTGCACCGTTGGCAACTAGCACATCCACTTCGTAACGGACTACCTCGCCGGCTGCGGCGAGGGCGATCGCTTCTTGTATCTGTTGCTTGGTTTCTGGGGAAATCTGCCACCACAGGGTTTCCGAAAACGGAGTGCCTACTATTTCTTCGATCCGCAGGCCTGCGGCGGCGAGGGCTGTTTGATTGGCTTCCAAAACGGTGCCGTCCGGTTTGAGCAGACCTATGAATTGGAACGATTGGTCAAAAATGGCTCGGAACAGTCTTTCGCGCTCGCGCAGCATCTCTTCTGCACGTTTGCGATCGCTGATGTCGCGAGTAACTGTTGCCAACCCGATAGGCTCGCCGGTTTCTGGGTTTTTGACGGTAAATAGGGTGAAGTCAACCGGAAAGTCTTCGCCGGTTTGAAAGTTCCTCAAGCGGAATTCACCCTGCCAAAAACCGTCTCGCACAGTAGCAGCCACGATTTCTTCTTTGAAGATTTTAGCATCTTCTTCTGAGAAGAATTCATATATAGTTTTGCTTTTTACTTCTTCAATATTTTGCAATCCTGCTAGTTTAATCCCAGCGAGATTCAGGTATGTTGCCTCTCCATCCAGGGTAGCCGTGCCGATAAAATCCGAGCTGCTTTCTACGATCGAAATCAATCTTTGTTTTTCGATTTCTGCTTGCTTGCGCTCCGTGATGTCGTTGTTAGTTTCTAAAATGGCTTTGGGTTTGCCCTGTTCGTCTCGCTGCAAATTCCAGCGGCTAAATACGGTAATCTTGGTATCGTAATTGGTGGTATGAATTACTTCTCCTTCCCAATAATCCTGCTCTTCTAACTGTGACAAAATAGCTGCGAAAGGCTGGGGAAAAATGGTGTGAAGTAGAGTATGGGTGACTTTCCCCAAGGCTGCTTTTTTTGTCCAGCCGTACATCCGTTCGGCTCCCTGACTCCAATAATTAATCGTGCCGTCCATATCCCGAACGATCAAGGCGTCGCTAGCAAGGTCGAGCATTTGCAAGTTCTGCTGCAAGGCTTCTTCTGTGCGCTTGCTTTGTGTAATGTTGCGGGCAATCGTTGACAGAAATTCAATTTCTCCCTTCTCGGATTTGTGAGCAATAATTACTTGAGAAACTGGTATTTCTTGGCCGTCTAAAGTTCGCCACGTTGCCTCGCCGCTCCAGGTTCCCTCCCGGCAAGCTGCGGGGATACCGACGTTGATAAGAGTGTCGATACTTTTGGGCGATGTCAGGTCGGAAATGCTGAATCCGGCTAAATCTGCGTTTTCGCCAACTCTCAACATTTCTCTGGCTGCGCGGTTGAGATAAATGGTGCGCTGTTGGGAGTCGGCGATGCCTACCCAATCTGTTGTGGTTTCTAAAATTGCTTTGAACCGCAATAGTTCTTTTTCAGATTTGCGGCGCTGTGTGATGTCGCGCGCCAAGCCGAGCATTCCTAAAATGTTGCCTTCTGCGTCTTTGAGGGGCAATTTCAGGGTGTCGAAGCTGTGTACTTTGCCGTCGGCTAAGGTGGCTGAGTCGTTAGAGTTCGGGGCGAGATGGTTGTCTGCCCCGAAGTTTTGAATTTGGTTCTGGGAATCGGTTTGAGCCTGGAAGCTGCCAAAGATTCGATCGACCGATATGCCTATTTCTGCGTCGTCTTTGCCGATAATTTCTGCTTGAGTTTTGCCGAAGGCGGTGGCGAAACTTGCATTGACTAGGGTATAGCGCGAGTTTCGATCTTTGACAAATATGCAGTCTGGCGTAGCGTCAATGACTGTCCGCAGCAAGTTTTGGGAGCTTTCTACTTCAGCGAGTGTCTGCCGCAGTTGTTCTTCCATTTGCACGCGCTTGGTGATATCTCTCATCGCGGAAACGAGAAATTTCCTGCCCTCGGTATCTACAAATGTAGATTTTTGGGCGGAGAGAAAGCGGGTGTTTCCTGCTGGGTCTGTGAGGGTTTTTTGGATTTCGCTGCTGGTATTTGTCAAGAAAACTAATTCGTCTTTTTCTCGATATCTCTGTGCTTCCTCTTTGGGCAAAAACTGGTCGTAGCATTTGCCAATTAGTTCTTCTCTGCTGTGACCGATGTATTGACAAAAGGCATCATTTAATATAATCCAGCGGTGCTGTTGGTCTTTGACATAAATCGGGTCGGGGATGCTGTTGAGGATGTTGTTTAAGAATAGTTCTGAGGTTTTTAATTGCTCTTGGGCTGCGGTGCGATCGAGAATTTCCTGTTCCAATTGTGCGTTAGTTTGCAGGATCTGCTCGGTTCTTTCATTCACTCGCTGCTCTAGTTCTGCGCTTAGCTTCTGCAATGCGGCTTCAGCCTGTTTGCGCTTGGTAATCTCCCGGCCTTCTGCGAGGATTTGAAATACTTCTCCTGTTGCATTTAACAGCGGCTTAAACGACAAGTCAATTACTGTTACCTGGTTGTTAGCTCCGGTGATTTCGTATTCTTCCCGGATAAAATTTCCGGCAGAAACTTGTTGAATGTTCGTTTTTAGGCGCTGCTGGTTGGTTGAGGATGATGCCCACCCTGGTGTCAGCCAAAATTTCAGCCCCTGCACTTCTGATGCTGGGAAATCGCCCAATCTTAGCGCTGTCTGATTGGCTTCGATCAGAGTACCGTCTGCCTCCAATAATGCGATCGCTTGAAAAGCTTGGTCGAAGATTGCGTGAAATCGCTGGGTTGTTTCGCTGAGCGCTTGTTCTGTTTCTTTTTTAGCGTTAAGGATGCGGGTGGAACCTACTAAGAAGCCGTAGCGGTTGGACAAACTCAAAAAAGCGATCGCCGCAATTACAGTGATCCAATCGAACACAGTTTGCACTACCGCAGAGTGCGGCAGTCCTAGGTATTCGGCAGCGTGGCCGCTGTGGCCGAAAGCGCAGCTCCAAAATATGCCTGCTGTGACTGTGGCGAAGATGTCGAACCCGAATTGACGGTTTCGCCACATAGCTAAGCTGATTAGCCAAGCGATGGCAAAGTAACATCCAGAAATGATGACATTAGCAGCCCCAGCTACCAGCGATGGGGAGAAGTCAGGGAACGTCAGGGTTAAAGTCGTTGCGATCCAGGTATAGAGAATTTCGATCATAAAATTAAGGATGGGCAAATCGGATGCGGGCGATCGTTAGTTAAAATTATTGATGGAAAGCAGTTGTAGACTTACCTGTATGGTTGCTTTTTACCAGCGTTCGGAATGGGCGATCGCTTCTACATCGACAATCATTAGCAAGCGTCCTTCGGAATTGTACAGACCTTTTAAGAATGGAGCTAGGTCGGGACTGACATCTAGTGCTGAGACAATGCGATCGGGATTGAGAGGTAAAACTCCTTCGACGCGGGAGACGGCTAATCCCAGGCTGATTCTCGACAACAATCTCACGTCTCGCGGATCGGGGGCTTCTACAACTAAGATGCGGCTGTTTGGGTGGTGGATGTCAACCGACTCAATACCGACGAACAGTCCGAAGTCTGCTGCTGCCAAGATTTCGCCCCGCAAGTTTGTTAATCCCAGCAAAAATGGCAGGGTATTGGGAACCAGGGAAATCGGTTGTTCATTGAGGGAAAGGACTTCCCGCACTGCCTCTAAGTCTATGGCGAACAGACTGCCTCCTTGACCGAACAGGAGAAATTGCTTTGTTCCACTTGTCTGATTCCCCCCAGCCGGGGGAGCCGTTCTTTTCATGGCTTATTTTTAGTTTATAGTGTAGCTTACAAATTATAATTTTGCTTTGACCCTAAAGCCGATCGCCGATCTAGTTTTTCTGGATCGGTTTTGATGCGTCAAATGTTTCTGTTAAATAAATCGCCTATTGGCAAATAAGCAGGTTGCTATCATTAAACATAAACTTTTATGGAATTCTAAAACCCAGTTTATTTAATAAAAACGGGGTTTGTCGGTATAAGGTTTTTTGGAAAGCTGCCGATGACTTTATATTCGGATTACGCCGAAAGCAGACGCTGCACTATGTGGACCAGTTGCTGAGGTTCAAAGGGTTTGCTAACGTAAGCGTCGGCGCCTAAATCGGTTCCCCAAGCTTTATCGATCTCGGTGTTTTTATGAGTACAAAATACTACGGGCAATTTGGCAGTTGCGCGATCGCCCCGCAATTCTCTGATCACTTCAAACCCGTTCATTCGTGGCATCACTACATCTAAAACGACCAAAGCCGGAGGGGTTTTGCGGATCATGGCGATCGCTTCTTCGCCGTCGCCTGCCCGGATCACATCCAGTCCGGCATCTTGAAGAATGCGGCAGATGATTTCTAGTTCGGTCTTAACGTCGTCCACTACTAAAATTTTTGACATGATTCCACACTTCCTTGCTGTTATTGACAGCAGACTACGTTTATTTAGAAGCTGGCGCGACCGGCGGCGATGGGACTAGACCGCTTTGCCGACAAATTAATGTACTTCCAAATACAATATAGCCGATCGTATGGCTGAAGGTTAGCTGTCATCGATAAAAAACGATACAAATTTACTTTGCTAAAGGAATCATCCTGAATAAATTAATCGGTAATTAGTAATTGATTATCGGTAATTCGCGGTTGGGAAACCAACAGGTCTTAGTAGAAGGAGCGATGGGAAGACCCAAGCCGGATTTTCTATCATATTCTTTTAGCTTTATTCCACTCACCTAATTTAGAGCATTGCCTAAAGAATGCAGACTATTTTTTAATTAGCGCCATTAACAGCAATTGGAAAGTATTAATAGCGTTTTTTTTACGGACAACAAAACTATTTTGAATTGAAAAAACAGCAAAACATAGCTTAACAAGCGCTATTTATTTATAAATAATACAACTCAAAATTGAGGATGGTAACACTGACATTTATTAAATAATTTTATTGTCTATGATTTATAATTTGGGGGCAAATTCAATGGACCGCCCGGCAGTCCTATTTTACCCAGTAGAGAAGTGTTGGGTTCATCATAACTACTACCAGCAGGCGATCGCCATCCTTGAGGTTGATTGTGTGCCCAGCCGAAAAGACTCCTGCAAGATGCGGTCAATCGATTTTAGATTTTAGATTTTAGGTTTCAGAATTGAAGAAGCGCTCACACTGATAAATCCGGGGGCTGGTGATGAGCAGTCTGAGCTTTTTTCTCGCTTCACGGATGAATCCGGCGGTCGCGGACGAAATTGCTTGATGGTAAAATTAGTCGGTGAGGGAGAGACGGCGATCGGCTATAATAAAGGGCTAGAGGAAAAGAACACCGAAAACCCGAAAATATGGTTGCCATCCAAAGAAATCTCAACATTGCCGCGCTAGAAGCAGAATACAGTCAAAAAACACCGCGAGACATTCTCAAATTTGCCCTAGAAAATTTTGACAATATCTCCATTTCTTTCAGCGGGGCTGAAGATGTAGTTCTGATCGATCTTGCCTCAAAAATCACCAAGAATTTCCGCGTTTTCACCCTAGACACCGGACGATTGCACTCTGAAACTTATCAGTTTTTGGATCGAGTCAGAAAACATTACGGCATTAAACTAGAAGTAATGTTTCCCGATGCTGCTGAAGTACAAGCCCTAGTAGAAGAAAAGGGATTGTTTAGTTTTTATCAAGACGGTCACAAAGAATGCTGCGGCGTGCGGAAAGTCAAGCCGCTGCGCCGCAAATTGAATACTCTCGATGCTTGGATTACTGGTCAGCGGAAAGACCAAAGTCCCAGTACCCGCAACGGTATTCCGGTTATTGAAGTTGACACTGCATTCTCAACTCCCGACCATGAATTAATTAAATTCAACCCCTTAGCAAACTGGTCTTCGGCAGAGGTTTGGGAATACATTCGCGCTTTGGATGTGCCTTACAACAAGTTGCACGAACGCGGTTTTGTGAGTATTGGTTGCGAACCTTGTACGAAGCCGATATTGCCGAACCAACACGAACGCGAAGGTCGCTGGTGGTGGGAAGAAGCAACCGTAAAAGAATGCGGTTTACACGCTGGTAACACACAAACATAGTAAATCACTCCAGGAGTAAGGTGCGCTAGGCTCACCAAACAAATAGTAGGGTGCGCTAGGCGCACCTTACCCAAGAATAAATGCGCTTCACATAAATGCTAGCCGAAGAATTCGCAATTAAAATAAACACAAATTAAGCTGAGCTTGCCCTTAAACTTTGATATAACGATCGACATGCAGAATAAATGCTAGCCGAAGAATTCGCAATTAAAATAAACACAAATTAAGCTGAGCTTGCCCTTAAACTTGGATAGAATGATCAATATTCAGAAAAGTTTTTAAAGTAGGTACTATATGCTCGCCTCAACTAACGAATTGCTGAACACGGCTTTGAGAAATGGTTATGCGATCGGCGCTTTTAACGTCTACAACCTCGAAGGAGTAAAAGCCGTCATCAATGCGGCAGAAGCGCTGCACAGTCCTGCTATACTGCAACTTCACCCCAGCGCCCTCCAATACGGAAAATCGCCTTTAGTCGCACTGTGCATGGAAGCGGCCCGCAAATCTCTAGTGCCGATCTCAGTACACTTAGATCACAGCACCTCAGAAAAAGACATTCACCTCGGCCTAGGTGCGGGCATTAAATCAATTATGGCAGACGGTTCTTTTTTGCCCTACGAACAAAACTTAATATTTAGCCGGGAAATGACTAAATTAGCCCACGCTAACGGTGCGGCAGTTGAAGCAGAAATCGGCAGAATTAGTGGCAGGGAAGACTGTTTGACAATCGATGAGAAAGCCGCAAAAATGACCGATCCCGTAGCAGCAGTAGAGTTTATCAAAGAAACTAATGTGGATTTTTTAGCCGTAACAATTGGTAACGTTCATGGCAAATATTTAAGCGAACCAAAACTAGATTTTTCGCGTCTGGCAAAAATCCGGGCTGCTGTTTCAGTGCCATTAGTGATGCACGGTGCTAGCGGTTTGCCGGAATCAATGATTCATCAATGTATTCAATTAGGGGTATCGAAATTCAATGTGAGTACAGAAGTTCGCGAAGCTTATATGGACGTGTTAAAAAGTAGCATTTCTTTGTCAGATCCGGATTTGTTGGAAATAATGGAAAAATCTATCAATGCCATGCGATGGGTCATTTCTGACAAACTGCAACTTTTCGGTTCTGTCGGTAAAGCTCATTTGCATCACTCTCCCTACGCGGATGACTTGACCGCAAAGAGCACCAGCAACAAACAAACAAGCGACAACAAATCAAGTTTCGATCAAATGTTAAAGCCTGTGTATAGCGAGGCTTTCAGTCTTCTTGTGAAGTAAAAAAACAAAAGTCCTGACTGCGAACCCCTTTTTAGTCAGGACTTCAGTCCTCTCTAACCGTTTAAAAATCGATCGGGCTCGATGCCAGATTCCCGCAGCCGCCGAATTAAAGACTGCAACTGAGCTTCCGCTGACTCTGCCCGCTGCCGTTGCTTTTCCGCTTCAGTCAGAATCCAATTGCCATCAACATCATACCAGCGCAACCAAAGTCGATCGATTCCCTGAAACTCTCCTTGCCACAAACCCAAGCCCAAACTTAGGTCAGCAATCCACACTCACGACTCTGGCAATTCTAATTCTTGATAGTGTCCGCCTTTCAATTCAAACACTCGCAATTTGTTAGTATAAACGCTGAAAACGGCATAAATAGGAAACTGCAAAAATTGCTCGTAAACATCCCATTTTTTGGGCGGTTTCTCCTTCATCTCCGGCTCCAAAACTTGCCCCTTACCCGCAGTGTTTCCCGACTGAGGTGGCAACTTTTCTTCATCGTTCTTGTCGCCTAAATCTTCTTTTTCCGTTCCCGGCGAAAGCAGTTCTACAATTACAAAAGGATTGATGCCTTCCTGCCAAGTAACATAACTCATCCGCAGTTCGGAGCGATCGTAAAGTCGGGGAACTCCCACCACTGCAAACCAATCCGGCCGCTTGTGCAAGAGAGTATGATGCACGTCATAATAAAGGTTCATGTCGGTGCCGCTAAATATCTCAGAAGCAGGATAATTCCGAGGTCGAAACATCAGGCTCAACAACTGCGCCTGCAAATCGTGAAATTTGTCCCGCAAACCAGGTTCCTCCGGGTCTTCGCTGGGTAAATCGTACATCGTCGGCAGCGTTTCTCTGGGCATCGCGGCGGATCGGTTTGCGGCACAGGATATTTAAAAGGCAACATATAATATTGAGAAATGACTGCATTTATGCTAACATCATTTTAATACTTGCAGGACGAGTGCCCACACCCTGTAAAACGTTTATTTCAAACTTTTCTTCCTCTCTTTTGTGAAGTAAATCTCACCTCTAAAATCTCAAATCGACCGATCCGAAATTCTGCACTATGATCGACATTCCTCAACTGATTGCTCAAGAACTTTCCATTAATCTGTCTCAAGTCAATAATGCTCTGGAACTTTTCGCAGAGGGAGCAACAATTCCGTTTATTGCCCGCTACCGCAAAGAACGCACGGATTTGCTGAATGAAATTCAGTTGCGGGATATCTCAGATCGCTTCACCTATCTGACGGAAATTGAAGAGCGCAAAAAGTCGATTTTAGATACGATTAGCTCTCAGGGAAAACTCACAGAAGAACTGCAAGCTAAAATCGAATCGTGTTTGCACAAAAACGAACTCGAAGACCTTTATCTGCCTTACAAACCCAAGCGGCGGACGCGAGCCACAATTGCTAGGGAAAAAGGTTTGGAACCGCTGGCAGAATTTATCAAATCTCTGAACTTACCGACGGCTAAACCAGCAGATTTTGAGGCGGAAGCAGCTAAATACATTTCAGAAGAAAAGGGAGTGAAAACAGCAGAAGAAGCTCTAAAAGGGGCTGCGGATATTTTGGCGGAAGCGGTTTCGGAAAAAGCCGAATTGCGGGCTTATTTGCGAGAATTTTTGATGAAAACAGGAGTTTTTGTCTCAAAAATTAAAGATGATTTCCCGGAAGGAAGCACTAAATTTGAAATGTACCGCAATTACCAAGTTGCAGCGAGAAGCGTTCAGTCGCACAATATGTTAGCGCTATTTCGCGGGGAAACGGAAGGGGTTTTAGATTTGGAACTGGCGTTTGATGAATCCGCAGTGATGGCTTATTTGGAAGGTCAGGAAATTAGAACTAGGATACCGGAAGTTAAAGAGTTTTATCGATCGACCTTGAAGGATGCCTTCAACCGACTGATGAAGACTTCGTTAATTACAGAAGTGCGATCGCACAACAAAGCCGTCGCCGATATCGAGTCCATTACCACTTTTGAAACCAACCTCCGCGAGTTGCTGCTGTCGGCGCCGGCGGGAATGAAACCCACACTGGCGATCGATCCGGGATTTCGCACGGGGTGTAAAGTTTCCGCCCTCGATGAAACCGGGCAATTTTTAGAATATCAAGCAATTTTTCCCCACCAAGCGGCCGCCCAGCGACAGCAAGCTGGTAAAATCGTCAAGCATTTAATTGAAAAATATAAAATTGAATTAATCGCGATCGGCAACGGTACAGCTTCCCGCGAAACAGACGAATTTGTTTCGGAAGTTTTGGCAGAAATGGACAGGAAACCGATTAAAGTCATGGTGAATGAATCCGGTGCATCGATTTATTCAGCAAGCGAAGTGGCGATCGCCGAATTTCCCGATCTCGACATCACCGTCCGCGGCGCAATCAGCATCGGGCGGCGCTTGCAAGACCCCCTCGCCGAACTCGTGAAAATCGACCCAAAATCAATAGGAGTCGGCCAATACCAGCACGATGTTGACCAAAAATTGCTCAAAAAGAAACTCGACGAAACAGTCGAAAGCTGCGTTAATTATGTCGGAGTTGACTTAAACACAGCCTCCAAAGAATTGCTGACATTTGTATCAGGAATGACGGCAACAGTTGCAAAAAATATCGTCAATTACCGCAACGAAAACGGCGCATTTAAAAATCGCCGTCAACTCCTGAAAGTTCCCAAACTCGGGCCAAAAGCTTTTGAACAAGCAGCCGGGTTTCTCCGCATTCGCGGTGGCGAAAACCCCCTGGACAATACCGCAGTTCATCCGGAAAGTTATCCTGTCGTGCAGGCGATCGCCAAGGATTTAGACTTGCCGCTGACAGAAACAACACAAATATCGGAAAAAATCAAGACTGTAAATATCAAGAAATATGTCACTGAAAAAGTGGGTGAACCAACACTTCGCGACATTATTTCCGAACTAGAAAAACCGGGAAGAGACCCGCGTGCCGAGTTTAAATATGCCACTTTCCAAGCAGGAATTAAAGAAATCTCCGACTTGCAAGTTGGGATGGAATTAGAAGGCATAATCACGAATGTAGCTAACTTTGGAGCCTTTGTTGATGTGGGAGTGCACCAAGATGGTTTGGTTCACGTTTCTCAATTAGCCGATCGCTTTGTAGATGACCCCAAACAGATTGTTAAAGTCGGACAAGTGGTGAAAGTGCGGGTTTTGGAGGTGAATGAGAAGTTAAAGCGGGTTAGTTTGACGATGAAGCTGCAAGAAAAACCGCAACCGCAAAATAGTGCGAGGCTTCCGGCCCCGCGCCGACGTTGAAACTAGGGCTGAAAACTGAAAAAGGGCGATGGCGTCCCGCCCTCGCCCGTGCTACGACTATAATTGTGTAATCCTCACCAACCTCAAAATTATATGGTTGCAAGTGAAAGCGACACCTACGTCTCTCCTGAAGATTATTTAGCAGCCGAGAAAGTCAGTCCGATCAAACACGAGTACAGGCAAGGTGAAATCTATGCAATGGCAGGGGCAAGCAAAGCTCATGTCATCATTTCCGGAAATGTGTTTGCACTGTTGAGAAATCATCTTCGGGGTAGTGGCTGCATACCTTACATGGCAGACATGAAAGTTATGCTCGATACATCAAATTTTTATTACTATCCCGATGTAGCGGTGAGTTGTGATGAACGAGACAAAAATGCTGGGGAAGATTTCATTCGCTACCCGCGCTTAATTGTGGAAGTTTTATCGCAGACAACAGCGGCTTTTGACAGAGGCGATAAATTTGCTGATTACCGCACTTCTGAAAGTTTGCAAGAGTATGTATTAATAAATCAAGAAAGAGTTAGTGTAGAGTGTTTTCGCCGGAATGCAGAGGGTTTTTGGGTGCTTTATCCTTACACTCAAGGACAAGAAGTTCAGTTTGCTAGCGTGAGTTTTAGCTGTGCGATCGAGACCTTGTATGAAGATGCGATCGAGATTGCTTGATTTTAATTACTCCTGAATCACTGATGTTGATATGATTGAACCGCGAAGACGCGTTAAGCGAAGCCGCGCATAAGCGCTAGGACGCGAAGAAAGAGAAAAGAAGAAGAAGCTGGTAATGGCTATTTTTTCTTGCTGGCTTTCCAAGTGCCACCGTAGAAGTAAAAAGGATTGTTTTTACTTACCGATTCCCAACATTTAAGACACAAAAAAAACCACTGCCCCGACTCGTCATACCGGGCACGGTAGAGAGTCGGGGCAGATTGGGAACAGCGATCGCAATATTTGATTCTGATTGCCCTGGCCATTGTTACTCTGTTTCAAACAATAACGGACTCTTGAGGGCGGGCGAATATCATGCGGCCGGCGCTTGTTTGCAGGGCGCTGGTGACTACGACTCTGGCTTCGCCGCCGACATAGCTGCTTCCTGCTTCTACGACAACCATTGTTCCGTCATCCAAGTAACCGATTCCCTGAGAGGGTTCTTTGCCTTCTTTGCGGATTTTTAGTTCGATCGTATCTCCCGGCAAATAAGTGGGGCGCACCGCATGAGTCAAATCATTAATATTCAAAACCGGCAGTTTTTGGACAGTAGCTACTTTCGATAAGTTGTAATCGTTGGTGAGCAAAATGCCGTCGATATCCAAGGCGAACCGAACTAATTTTGCATCGACTGTGGCAAGATCTTCGTAGTCAGCCGAGTGAATTTGAATCCGTTCTGGATATGTTTCTTTGATGCGGTTGAGTACATCTAAGCCGCGGCGCCCGCGCACTCGCTTTTGATCGTTGGCTGAATCAGCTACCAGTTGCAGTTCTTGGAGAACGAATTGCGGGATAATAATTTGACCTTCGAGGAAACCTGTTTCTAACAGGTTTTCAATCCGGCCGTCAATAATGCAGCTAGTATCAACCACTTTGGCAGAGGCTGGTTTGAAAGTCCCTTCCGCTACCAACACCGTGTCTAAGCTTTTGGGGTTGATCAGCCGCAAGAAAGCACGGCCGTGGGTGTCGGTCAAACTGACGCCTGTGAAGCCGAACATGACGCTACCCAAGACGGCGACTAGAGGTTTGATGAAGCCGAACTCGCGGGGAATTGGCAGCAGGAATAGCGGAGCCAGCATTAAGTTCGCTACTAGAAGTCCGATGATTAAGCCGATCGCCCGCGTCAGTAACATCTCCACTGGCATATCGCGAACTTGTTTTTCCAGCCGGCGGTAGGTTGTTTGAGCCACTAATCCCATCACGAAGCCGATTAATGCTCCAAAGGAACCTAGTACAGAACTTAAACCTTGTATATTTGTAACTTGCAGCAGCAGATTGCTCGGCAGGAGTTCGACTCCGTAATAGCCGATGCCTCCGCCTGCGATTATGAATGAGATTATTATGATTGCGTCTAGCATTAGTTCTAGGTTAATGAATTTATTCCTATTATATCTTTCCAGTGCTGATACTTGTTTTCATGCTGTGGTCGGATCTGGCTATATCTACTCAAGGATTCTCATAAACTTATATTTCGGGGTTGTACCCTCTGAGGGATGTGCGATCGAGCATATCGGCATTTACCATGCCGGGCCGAAAGCAGGCACGAGGTGTGAATAAACCGCCCTGCGGGCTGTTCGGGAATTGTGACGGAGCGAAACTGGTACGAGGTTAAATTACAAGAGCCGATCGTTCGCAGCGCTTTTTTGGTAAGCAAATGTCATAATATACATAATTATTCATGATTGTTTAATTAAAACTTTAGATTTGAAGTTGCGCTTTTGGCTTGAAAAGTAATGAACCCTATCACTGATTATTTAACATTTGAATTAAAAAAAAGTGTGCCAGCGACAAATCCCAGCATTCCCACTTCGGCTTACCTGCACATACCTTTTTGTCGGCGCCGCTGTTACTACTGCGATTTTCCGGTTTTTGTGGTGGGCGATCGCAAAAATGGCGATAATTCCGGCACAATTGTGCAATACGTTGCCGTACTCTGTCAAGAAATTCAAGAAACAAAAAATTTAGGCGCATCCCTGAAAACAGTTTTTTTTGGTGGTGGCACGCCTTCGCTGCTTTCAGTGAGTCAGTTGAGCAATATTTTGGAGACTCTCGACGGCAAATTTGGGATTGCTGCTGGGGCGGAAATTTCTATAGAAATAGACCCGGGTACGTTTACTTTAGAACAGCTGCGGGGATATGCAGCGGCGGGAGTAAATCGAGTTAGTTTGGGAGTGCAAGCTTTTCAGGATGAATTGCTGCAAGCTTGCGGACGATCGCACTCGGTAGCAGAAATTTTTGAAGCAGTAGAAATAGTGCGATCGGCTGGTATTGTCAATTTCAGTTTAGACCTGATTTCGGGACTGCCGCACCAAACTTTAGAACACTGGGAAGCTTCCCTGAAATCGGCGGTGGAAATTAGCCCGACTCATCTGTCGAGTTACGACTTAATTGTTGAGCAGGGAACTGCTTTCGGGCGCTACTTTGAAGCAGGCGCACAGCCACTGCCTGCAGATGACACCGCTGCTCAAATGTACCGTTTAGCAAGGGAAATTCTGACGGGGGCTGGCTACGAACATTACGAAATTTCTAATTACGCTCGCGATGGCTATCAGTGCCACCACAACCGCGTTTATTGGGAAAATCGCCCTTATTACGGCTTGGGCATGGGGGCGGCGAGTTACGTGGAAGGCCGGAGGTTGACCAGGCCTCGCAAAACTCAAGAATATTATCAGTGGGTGCGATCGATTTCTAGCCTCAATTCCCCTGCTACTCCTCAAATTAGGGGGGAAACCCAGCAGGAAATTTACTCAGCAGTTGAGCAAAATTTTCAAGTTTCAGAAAATGACGTTTTGTTAGAAACGCTGATGCTAGGTTTGCGTTTAGCAGAAGGAGTTAGCCTGTCGGCGCTGACTCAAAAGTTTACTCAGCAAACGGTTGATAAAATTTGGCGTTGTTTGCAGCCCTACTGGCGGCAAGGATGGGTGGAAATTATGACGGAGGAGGGGGCGATTCCCTACGGCATAGCTTCGCTTCACGCAACTTTAGGCGACGGCGGCAAACTGCCACTTTCGGGGAATTTGAGGTTGAGCGATCCCGAAGGTTTTTTATTTTCTAATACCATTTTATCGGATTTGTTCAGCAAGTTAGGCGACAATAATTAGCTCTGTCTGAGGAAGTATATCTCCAGCAAGCGCGATCGGCCCTAAAGCCGGGGCCGCCAATGCGCCCGAAAGAAAATTCAATTGCTCCCTAGCTTGATAATCTCAAAAATAATATATTTTATATCGATCCCTAAACAAAACTTAAAGGCGAACTAAGCCTTGAGATAGACGCCAGGACTGCACTTCAGCCGTCATACTTAAGACTGAACATTTAAAAAGTAGTAATTTAATGAACACTTTAACTATCGACCGCAACCAAACCCAAAACCAGCCCTGCCTTGTAATTAGCGAGCGCGGGTGCAATCCGACTTCCAAGTGTAATTTTTGTGGTCACTACCAACAGGCAAGAGGTTCAGTTGGTCACTGTCAATTGTTGAACGCACCTGTTAGGGGAGGATGGAAATCTTGCACTTTAGCAATGCCGGCTTTTGCACCTTCTTGGGAATAGGGGGAAGGCCCTGATGTTTCCCCGGAGAAATTTATTAATTAACCCAAAGAATGTAAAAAAAACGTATAAAAAATTCTGTTTTAACTGGGAATCTGCTATAATAAGCTTAGGCCTTTCGCCACTCGATCGCACAATTGCACAAACAAGTTAAAAAGATGAATTTGACACTAAATCAGGTAATTTCCGAAGGTCATACGCGCATTTTGTGTTGGTATCTAAATAATACTAGCAAAGTGCAAATCGCTCGCATTACAAATATTCCTAATTGGTATTTTGAGAGGACAGTGTTTCCGGGGGAACGTTTTTTGTTTGAAGCGCTGCCGGAAGCTCAGTTAGAAGTTTGCAGGAGTGCGGATACGGGTGTTATAGTGTGCGAGCGAATTTTGTGCGATCGGCTGCGAGTAGAAGAATTAAGCACGGCTGATTGAAGATAATTCCTCAGACTTACCAACGAGAGGTAGAAACCCGGTTTTTTCAGAAACCGGGTTTCTCTGTGTGATTATTTGTATGATAATAAAAACTCCGTGATTCTCGCCACCGATGCCTCAGCACTGAAACTGTCGCAAATGTTAATCTAAGCTAAATTATAAAAAATCCACCACTGTTTAATACTAAAACCCAATGCCCCTCACCGAACAAATCCTCTCCCAACTGCCAGGAGACGCCCTCGGAGGCCTGAGAAAAGTCGATCGACTCTGGGAAAACCTCAAACAAAACACCGCACCAGCACCTCAAGCAATCAAACACAGCCAACACCCCCTCGAAACCCTCGACTTCGACATAGTTATCGGGGGCGGAACCCTAGGAATATTAATCGGTACAGCCTTAGCCGTGCGGAGTTGGCGAGTAGCCCTGCTCGAACGCGGCACCCTGCGAGGCCGCGATCAAGAATGGAACATTTCTCGCAAAGAATTAGACGCATTCTTAGAACTCAATTTGCTATCTGTTGAAGAGATAGAAAAAGCCATAGCCACCGAATACAACCCAGCCAGAATCAGCTTTGCAAACACCCCCGACATCTGGGTGCGGGACGTACTCAACATCGGAATCGACCCAGTGTACCTCCTAGAAACCCTCAAGCAGCGATTCCTCCAAGCTGGAGGAAAGCTATTTGAAAATACACCATTTAAAACAGCAACCATTCACCCGGATGGAGTCTTGGTAGAATCTGCAAATACCGATACACAACCTGCTACAAATTTATTTAAAACCCGATTATTATTAGACGCAATGGGCCATTTTTCGCCTATTGTGCGCCAAGCAAGACAAGGCAAAAAACCAGACGCCATATGTTTAGTAGTCGGCAGTTGCGCTCGAGGATACCCCAAAAACGACACTGGAGATATATTTGCATCCTTCACCCCAATGCAAAATCAGTGCCAATATTTTTGGGAAGCATTTCCAGCCAGAGACGGCCGCACAACCTACTTATTTACATACATAGACGCCGACACAGAAAGATTCAGTTTAGAAACATTATTTGAAGAGTATTTGCGCTTGCTTCCCCAATATCAAAACGTCGAACTCGAACAGTTAAAATTCCAAAGAGCACTTTACGGAATCTTCCCCTGCTATCGCCAAAGTCCTCTAAAAATGCCTTGGAATCGCATACTCCCAGTCGGAGATAGCAGTGGTAGCCAATCTCCCCTCAGCTTCGGCGGTTTCGGCGCAATGGTACGGCACCTCAAACGCTTGACTCTAGGAATTGAGGAAGCTTTGACAAGCGACAGTCTCGACAAAAATTCCCTCGCACTTTTGCAACCCTATCAGCCGAATCTATCAGTTACCTGGTTGTTTCAGCGTTCGATGAGTGCTGCGATGAATCAAAGAATAGACCCCCATCAAATCAATCAACTTTTGGCTGCCGTGTTTCAGGTAATGGAAGAGTTGGGAGAACCCGTACTCAAACCGTTTCTTCAAGATATCGTGCTGTTTCCGGCTTTGTCACAAACCCTGTTTAAAACAGCAGTTAGCCATCCCGGATTAGTTATGAGAATTATCCCGCAGGTGGGAATAGCTAATTTGCTGGATTGGATGGTTCATTACTTAAATTTAGGAATTTATACGGGATTGTATCCTTTGGGGAAAGCAGTAGAACCGCAGGTAAAAAAATTAGCACCGCAGCAGCAATACTATTTGCACCGATTAGTTGAAGCATGGCAATATGGCGCTGGAGGCGATTATTAAGTGAACAGCCTCTCCGGCCTGTTACACAATAAAATTACTCGTTACCATGCTAGAGCCTGGGAACCAGTTAACTGATATATTAATTATGAGTTATGAAGGAGCTATAACTGCTAAAGCTTGGGGAATTACTCGGAATTTTGCAGGTGTGTGAGTTGTGATTTCACCGTCGGTATTAATCGGACGGCGTTTGCTAGTATTAACCTCAAATTCTTGAGCGTGCAAGGCGCGAACGTTAGGCCAACTTGTATGATTTCCTTGCCTCATAGCTGGCAGCAAAGCAATGATTTCCCACCATTTTTTTATTTCCAAACTGTATAAATCTAGTCGCTTGTCGTCGATTGTGGCATCTTCGGCAACGGTCATGCCACCGCCGTAGTAGCGGCCGTTACCAATGGCAATTTGAATAGTTTTTACATTAAAAGATTGGTTTTTTACTTTAATTTCTGCTCGGAACGGTCGCGCTGACAAAATTGTTTGCAAAGCAGTAAAAGCATAAGCTAAAACTCCCCAGCGCTGCTTTACGTCTTTAGTCAGCCGCTGGGTAATTTCCACGCTCAATCCCAAACTTGCCACATTAAAAAAATGCTGGCCGTTCACCCAACCCAAGTCTATGAGCCGAACTTTACCGCTGGCGATTACTTGACAAGCTGCGGGTAAATCTGTAGGAATTCCCAGAGTGCGGGCTAGGTCGTTAGCAGTTCCCATCGGCAAAATACCCAAGGGTAACTTGGTGTCTGTCAAACCTTCTATGGCAGCGTTGAGAGTGCCGTCGCCACCGCCAATTATTACTAATTCAACTCGATTTTGGTAGCGGCGAATTGTGTCGGGAAGTTCGCGGGCGTGATCCGTAGATTCTACAATTAGCTCAAAACCCAGTGCTTCTAATTCTACAGTGGCTTGAGATAATAGCTTTTGTCCTTTTCTGGAGTGCTGGTTTACTAAAAGTAGAGCTTTGTTCATTTGTTGATTTTTAATGGGGAATATTGAGTGTTTTTAATTACCAAAATTATAGCTTGATGGGTTAAGCGGCTCACATTAATGCTTGATTGCGATTTTACCAATTATGCTCGATTGACAAATATGTCAAAAAATGGATAATTGTAACAAAAGATTGCTAAAAAGTATCTTGCGTTCTCCGCTAGCTCCTTAAAGAAGTAAAACTAAAATTATGTCTAATTTTTTTGAAGAAGCGCAAGTCGCTGCCGATCGCCAAAACTGGCCCTTGTTAGTTGAATGCTTGCAGCAAGTGACAGCCGACGGTAGCAAGCCGCAGGAACAACACATTTTAGAGCAAGCTGTCAGTTTAGCAATAAAAGCCTTAAAATCGGGCGATTTTCAAGACCGCTGGGAAATTGCTAAAGTATTGCCAAATTTGGGAAATGGCGCGATCGCACCTTTAATTGCCGTACTCGAAGACGAAGACGCAGACACGGAACCCCGGTGGTTCGCCGCCCGCATTCTCGGAAAGTTCGTGAAGCAAAGCTATCCCGTAGGGAATCGCCCGGAGGTGATTCAAGCTTTAGTAGAATTGGTCAAAAATTCCGACGAAGAATTGAGCCAAATCGCTGCCGAAACCCTAGGGAATTTTGGTCCGACAGCCATAGAATCCCTCGCAACTCTCTTGCAGCAAGAAGACTCGCGACAGTTGGCCACAGCGGCACTCGCCCAAATTCGGCGCACCGAAACCATCCCGCCGCTGTTGAGCGTAGTCGCAGACTCTCAAGTTGCGGTGCGGGCAGCCGCAATCGATGCCCTGAGCAACTTTCACGACTCCCGCATCCCGCCGGTGCTGGTAGCAGCACTCAAAGATCCTGCGACAGCAGTCAGAAAAGAAGCCGTGCGAGCTCTTGGCGCGCGCGCCTATTTAGACGCAGAATTAGATTTAGTTAACTTGCTCAAACCTTTACTTTCGGACATCCGATTAGAAGTTTGTCAGCAAGCGGCGATCGCGATCGGGCGAGTGAAAACCGATGCTGCAGCGGCTGCTTTATTTGAATTGCTGCGATCGCCAATAACTCCGGTTGAATTGCAAATCGAAACTGTGCGCGCCCTAAGCTGGATGGAAACTGCAACCGCTTTAGCATATTTGCATCAGACTTTAAGGGCGCCATTTACTAGCATAAATTCTACTGTTTATCAAGAGATAGTCACTGTTTTAGGGCGAGTAGAAAAGCCGGAATTAAAAGCTATTGCTGCTGAAATTCTGATTGATTTGTTAAAAACAGGTCATCCGGCACTGCAGGAGGCAGTTAGCAAAAAATCTTTAGCTTTAGGTTTAGGAAAATTAGGAGATATCAGAGGGCTAGAAGCTCTGATTTCAATGTTGGGCGACGCAGACAGCAGCGTCAGGCTGCACTGCATGGCAGCGCTCAAACAGCTAGGTGCTGCCGAGGCCAGGCAGAAATTAGAAAACTTAGTGAAACAAGAGACTCTCGAACCAAGATTGAAACAAGGAATTGCGATCGCCCTGCAAGAATGGCAAGAAAATTAATCAAAAGACAGAATACCCAAATCCCCAACTTCTTGGAGAAGTCGGGGATCTAATAGCGATCGCATCTTTCTTCTTCCTGTCTCCGTTACATCAGTTACAAAATCCGTTGCCGAACTTCCTTCGGCTATATCATCGATTTTATTTGTGAATTTGGGCTATCGCACTTATCACCCGCTCTAAATCTTCATCAGTTAAATTAGAGCCAGAAGGCAAGCAAAGCCCGTACTCAAATAACTCTTGAGCCACCGCACCGCCCATACATTCGCAATCAGCAAATACTGGTTGTAAGTGTAAAGGTTTCCAAACCGGACGCGCTTCTATTTTCTCTTGAGCAAGCGCTAGGCGAACTTGTTCTCTATCTGCACCGAAAGCTGCCGGATCGATCGTCAAACAAGTCAGCCAGCGAGTAGCTTTTCCAAAAGCAGCTTCCGGCATAAATTCAATTCCCGGCAAGTTTCCTAAAGCTTGTTTGTAAAAGTCAAAATTGCCCCGTCTCGCTTGAACTCGCTCCTCCAAAACCCGTAATTGACCGCGACCAATTCCCGCCAAAACATTGCTGAGACGATAATTGTAGCCAATTTCTGAATGTTGGTAATGAGGAGCGGGGTCGCGGGCTTGTGTTGCCAAAAAACGAGCTTTTTCTACCAGTTTTTGGTCATCGGAAACTAACATTCCGCCGCCGGAAGTGGTGATAATTTTATTGCCGTTGAATGAGAAAATGCCTATTTTACCAAAGCTTCCAGGCGATCTATTTTTGTAGCTAGCCCCTAGAGATTCTGCCGCATCTTCTATGAGCGGAATTTCATAAGCATTGCAAGCTTCCAGAATTGGGTCGATATCGCAACTTTGACCGTAGAGGTGTACGATAACAACAGCTTTGGGTAATTTACCAATTTTTGCTCGTTTGTCCAGCGCTTCTCGGAACAAATCGGGGTTCAGATTCCAAGAAGTGCGATCGCTATCAATAAAAACTGGTTTAGCGCCAAGATAAGTAATCGGGCTAGCAGTCGCAATAAAAGTCAGAGTCGAGCAAAAAACCTCATCTCCCGAAGCGACGCCAATTAATTGTAAAGCCAAATGCAAAGCTGCCGTACCGGAACTAACAGCCGCTGCGTGTTTAGCGCCAACTACTTGGCAGAATTCTTGCTCGAAAGCGTCTACATGGGGGCCAACGGGGGCGATCCAGTTGGTATCAAAGGCTTCTTTGACGAACTCCTGTTCCAGTGAACCCATGTGAGGTGTTGAGAGGAGAATTTGTTTGAGCATGACTTCTAACCAGGCTTATTTACTACGAGCTTGCTGTTATGGTAAAGCACGATAGGCAGGAAAAAACCCTGAATTGAGCAGTGTTGCAGAATCCGTCTCCAAAGCGCTTGCCCGCAATTTTACCAAATGATAATATTTTTCTTCATCTGTAATCAGACGCATTGTAAAAAAAAGATGCCTTTGTTGAGAAAACCCAGACTTGAATATATAGAGACTATCTTGATTTGATCCTCCCACACCACCTCCCATGTGAAAAAACTCATTGCCTCGTTCTTGAGACCAGTATCTGCCGTAATCAAATACTAAACTAAAAGGAGACTCGCTCAAAAACTCGGTTTTGCTTCCCCCGAGGTGAGCCTGAACTATGCCTCCGCATTCCAGAAACAAGCAAGCACTGGCAATTTGATCTTCCTTTTCTACAAGGCATAAATGAATGCCATCGCCTAATTTTGATAAATCTTCAAAATAACTGCGTCCAAAATAATAAGATTGACTTGCTTCAACGCGCCCCATAGTCTCTTCATAAATTGCCATGAATTCATTGATATATTCTAAATAAGGGACTATCCTTGTCGTCAAACCCAATCGTTTGCACTTATTAATTGTACTTTTATGACCTTTTCTAGTACGCGATTTAATTTGAGCTGCAGAAAGTTTTAAGTCAACGGATACCGTGATGCCATTCTCAGTGACTGTACCGGGTTTAAATATTTGATTTATGTTGTCGTTGAGGATGGGATGAAGCCGAAAAAAAGCGGAACATATATTCTTGCTCCTGAATGTTCGCTTCAACTCATCGATCGCCGAATCTGGAAACCCCGGCGTGCTAGCTGCTGCCTCACTTAATAAAATTCCGGGATACCCGTAGGGCGAAACCGCATCAAAAATTCCCCGTGCGGTTGATTTTGTGGGAAGTATATCATCGCATTGACGCAGCAAATAAGGCAGGAAAAAAATCTTTTCGCCATCAACCATCAAAAAAGCTTCAGGAGTTGTCTTGGTTCTTTTTGCTTCGGCCAACACATACTCAGGCAAATGGTAGATATCGTGGCGTACTTTTTGCAAGGTTTCCCGCCACAATGGGTTTAATAAATCAATAATTTGAACGTTCATTTGTCTTACTCCGACCACACAATGGGAAATATTGCCGGATCGCTGAAATCAGGAGCGCCGTTGGGCAATTTACGGCACAAAAGTTCGTTAGGGATGTGAACTTCTTCTCCTTTTTGGTTCCAAAAAGACCGATATTGGTTGGCTTCGTCCTGTAGGTGGATTGCCATGGCCAAGCGGAAGACATTGCTGGTGTTGGGGTAGCTGCCGTGAATTGTCCAACAGTGATGAAAGCTGATTTGACCTTTCTTTAATATCATTGGCAATTTAACGATTTTTCGTCCTTCTCGGTGAAATTTATCTTCAATTTCTTCAAGGTTTGGGTTGTTGAAGGAGCGCATATTTCCGAGCCCGGGCCACTTGTGGCTACCGTCGAAAACGGCGATCGGCCCCAGAGACTCATCGCAGTCTTGGAAAGGTATCCAAGCGGTAAGTAAGTTGTCGGAGGTACAGGTAGACCAGTAAGCGCGATCGACGTGCCAGCCGATTGTGGTTTTGGTGCTTTTGGGTGGTTTACAGATGATTTGATCGTCTAGAATGCGAATTTGTTTGGTTCTGGCGAGTCGTGCGGCGATCGCGCCAATAATTGGCTGAAGGGCAAATTTTCGCAGCAGCTTGCTTTGCAAGGAAATGAATTCGTTATTGCGCGTAACGTCCCCATCTTCCGGCTTCCAGTTGCAGTATCCGCCACTGAGGGGAAGTACCGCATCTCGTTCTCCCCGGTAGAACTTTTCGCAGCCAAGAATTCCCTCTTCAATCATTTCATCGGGGATGACTTTTTTAGAGATGTACCAGCCGTGTTCTTCGTAAAAAGCAACATCTTCTTCTGTGGGTAAAAGAGCTATCTGTTCTGCGGTAAGATGTTGGGAAAAAGTCTCCATTCTTGATTTACTCCTGACTAATAACTAGCGCTTGGTTGCAGTTGGCAAAATTCAGCAAATTTTGCTGCTACTTGGGTAATATCGTTGTAGGAATAACGATGATCTGCGGGAACAGTCAGCAGGCGGTTAGATAAATCGAATGCCTTCGGATCTTTACCCGACAATTGGTCTGGCGGTTGAGGCCAATGAACGGGAGCGAAAATGTTTTTACTTATCAAAAATCGGCGCAGTTCTTCCCTAATTTGATGATTCTTACAGATTAAGATGCTATTAAAGGGAACCGAACCGGAAGACCAATTTGTAAATAGAGGTTGGTAACTTTCCTGTTGATTTTTTAATAGCAGATCTAAAAAATCTTTGACGTTGGTTGCCCGCTGTTGCCTCATTTCGGAAATCTTTAAACTTAAGAGTACATTGTTTGTGAGGGCGGAAATAGACCGATCGCCATCATTGATTAGATGCTCCTCTCCTTCCATTTGCAGGATTCGATAGCTATCTTTGGAAATATCCGCACCCATTAAATACGTTCGCTTTAGCAGCATAGCCGTGAGTTTTTGGGCGGCTGCCGGTGATTCGGGTTTAGAAGGTCGAGGCAGTTCCATTTTTTGCCCCGACCAAATCATCGCTCCGTCTGGAATCGGCAGTGTTTTACGCAGCGATGCCATTGCATAATGAGCGGTAGTTTGCTGCGCCCAAAGCGAGAAAGGATCGTGGCTGTGGTCTTCAATTAAGATAATATCTTGATTTTGAGTCTGCCAATCTTGCCAAGGTTTTCCTTCTTTCACCCCAAACAAATTAACTGCCAATACTAAATCACCCGGTAAGGGGCGAAGGGAATTAAAATCTGGAACTCGTTCTGTGGGCAAATCGCGATACCAACACAGCTCGAAAACTTTACTGATTTTTGCTGCAACTTCCATGCAGTAATATGTCGGTAAATGCAGCCTTAATCGACCTTCGCGAGATCCTTTCAAAAAACGCTCAACAGCCAATAGAATGCCCGTAGCTGTGGAAAATAGTTCGTAGTTTTCGGGGAATAATTTTTCCGATGATGATGATGGTGTCAAGGCATCATCCGACCAATGAAATTCTGAACCGACTTCCCATCTTGCTATCATTGATTGTAATACCTCATTCATTACCTTTAAACTCTTCACCCGTAGCGTGGCCTTCTTGACTAATTTCTTTTTGCCCCAAGACTTTCCAGACTGTTAGGAAAAGTATTTTTAAATCTAATGACAGGCTCCAATTATCGACATACCAAACATCCAGCCTGAATTTCTCCGGCCAATTTCCATCTAGAAGTCGGCGACCATTTACCTGGGCCCAACCGGTGATTCCGGGCATAACATCGTGGCGGCGCGCTTGTTCGGGACTGTAGCGTTCTAGATATCGTACTAATAAGGGGCGAGGCCCAACAAAGCTCATGTCGCCTTTGAGGACGTTCAATAGTTGAGGGAGTTCGTCCAGACTTGTTTTGCGAAGAAATTGACCCAGGGGTATGAGACGCTGTTCGTCGGGCAGCAAATTGCCATCAGCGTCGCAATCGCTTGTCATAGTGCGAAACTTGTAGAAATTGAAAACCCGGCCGTTTTTACCGGGACGGGGTTGGCAGAAAAAGATGGGCCCACCCATGCGGATGTAAATGGCGATCGCAACTATTAATATTACCGGAGAGAAAAGCAAAAGGGCGATCGCTGCACATAATCTATCTAATACCCACTTAACCAATTGACTGACTTTTTTGGGATTTACTCGTTGATTAAGTTGCGATATTTGTGAGTTTGACTTGCTCGGTAGTAATTCGTAAATACTCATGATTCTGCACCCCAAAAGCAATTTACTGTACTTCACTGATTCTTGCAGTATCGGGGTTTATACGGTAACGAGTTCTGTCAACTTTACAGAAAATTTAAATAACTTCGGTTTTTTATGAAGCCTTTGTGAACCTGTGGTTGGGACGATCGCTTACTGTTACATAACTTAACGATGAAGTAGGTAAGATCGAGGGCCGTGCGAGCGTTGACCTGTGTCCAACCTGTAATATTATGTCCGGCTAATCGACCTTGACACGAGCGCGATCCGAGCTGCGGACTTTAGTATTTTGAGGACTAAAATCCTGACTACAAGCTTTTTTTAAGCGTTTATTGATTCAGTACGTCCTAACCATACAAAGACTGCACCCATTCCCATTCTTGCCTCAATCCTTCCCTCAAAGAAACCTGTGCCTGATATCCCAATATTTTCTGAGCTTTGGAAACGTCAGCGCTAGTATCCCGCGCATCTCCTTTGCTCGATTCTAGGTAATTGATGCGAATCGGGCGATCGACAATATTTTCCATTGTGTGAATAACTTCTGCTAAAGCAACTCGACTTCCCCCTCCTATATTGAAGATTTCGCCCACAGCTTCTGGAACTTTAGCAGCAGCTACATTAGCAGCAATGCAATCGCTGATAAACGTGAAGTCTCGGGTTTGCTGTCCGTCTCCGTAAATTGAAATCGCTTCGCCGCGCAAAATTGATTTAAAAAATATGTGGAATGCCATATCGGGACGCTGGCGAGGCCCGTAAACGGTGAAATAGCGCAACATGGTTGCCGGAACGCCGAAATTGCGATAATAAAGCGAACACAAACGTTCAGCGGCTAACTTAGTAATTCCGTAGGGAGACACTGGTTGAGGACAGGCAGTTTCGCTGGTAGGGAAAGTTTCAGCATTGCCGTACACCGAAGAAGAAGAAGCTAGCACAAATCTTTTCAGTTGCGGTGCATTTTTTGCTGCTTCTAAGAGTACCTGAGTTGCATTGATGTTGCGATCGGTGTAGCGGCGGAAACCTTCTCCCCAACTAGCGCGGACGCCTGCTTGCGCTGCTTGGTGATAAATGACTTCTGTATTAGCCAAGAGCGGACCCCAATCCAAAGATAAAATATTGTCTTCCAGCAGTTGAAAATTTGGATGTTTTGCAAAATGAGCTAGATTTTTTCTCTTCAATTCGGGCTCGTAATAATCGTTGACTTCATCAATGCCGATAACTTTCTCACCCTGTTTTAACAGAGTTTCTACTAAGTGAGAGCCGATAAAACCTGCCGCGCCTGTAACTATATTAGTCATTTGTTAATTATTGATTGTTGATTGTTGGTTGTTGATTTCAGCGTACAAAGCCTCGTATTGCTTCAGAATGTTCTGGAGTTCGTAAGCAAGTATGCTTTTACTACCGCGCTGTGCCATTTCGCGAGCTGCGACCGGGCGATCGAGCACCCAAGCCATAGCCTGAGCCAACCCGTCGATATCTCCCAACTTGACAAGAAGGCCGCAACCTCCTTCGAGCAAGTCCCGAGTGCCGCGAATATCTGTACCGATCGCCGGAACTTCCAGGCACAGCGACTCCATGACACAATTGGGAAGCCCCTCTTGCTCAGAAGCCAGGACTGTTGCTGCTGAGGCCCGCATCAAAACAGGAATGTCCCGACGAAACCCCAAAAAATGCACCTGATTTTCCACTCCTAGCTCAGATGCCAACTGCTGCATCTCCTTGATTTTTCCCTGGCCAGCAAAGGCTAAGTGTGCCTCTGGTCTTCCCAAACGAGCGAAAGCCTTTAAAACGTCGTGGGGGCGCTTGCGGGGAATCAGCTCAGCAACCGACAAAAACAGCGGCGTATCCGGCGATATTCCCAATTCTTGGCGCACTCTCCGTATTTCTGCTTCAGGAATCTCCAAGGGGTTGTAGCGATCGACATTTAACCCAGTTCCCGGTATATAACGGACTCGTTCAGCGGGAACCAGCCATCGTTTGGCCGCTTCCTCATCCTCTCGGTTCACCACCACTAGGCAATCAGTCCAAGGCCCGGCAAGCTTTTCTAGCCCCAAAAAAATTGCATTTTTCAGCGGTGAACCTCCTTTGTAGAAGTGAAAACCTTGGGCCGTATAGATCACCTTGAGTTTTCCCTGCTTTCTCCAATCATTGAGAACATAACGACTGACAAAGGCCGCCACGGGGGTGGAAACATTTACCAGGTTATAGGCTTGCTGTGATAGCACTTCTCGGATTTGTGGCGGCGCAACCAGCAGATTTTGCGTCGCGGTGGGGTTTCGGGACCAGTCGATTTCCCAGGTGCGATCGAATGCCTGCAAGCATTCTGGACAAGTCGAAACTCCTTTGGCCATCCCGTCTACCTCCCAACCGATCTCGCGCAAGTGGCGGGCAATGGGTGCGAAGAAAGCGCGGAGAGTTGGTGCGATCGTCGTTACTATCAATAGTTTGTTCATTGTTTTTCTCTCAACCAAACTTCTGTTTGCTCTCGAACGAAGCGGTAAAGTTGATTCCGCCGTTCCTGCAGCACTTCATCTCGATAGTCTTTGGCTTTCTCCAGGTTGCGGGCCGACATCCGACTCATGCGTTCTGGATTCGTCACCACTTCGCGAATTTTATGAGCCAAAGCAGTCGCATCACCGGGGGGTACAAGATCTTCGGCCGGCAGCAGTTCGGGAATGCCACCTACCGTAGAACCGATGCACGGGAGCGATCGGGCCATCGCTTCGATCATTGCTCTAGGTAAACCTTCCTGGCGGGAAGGCAGGATGAAAAGCTCTGCTTTGTCCAACTGGGCGCGTACAGCATCGCCAGCAGTTAATTGGCCGAGAAAACAAACCCGATCTGCTATACCGCGGGCTTGGGATCGCGCCTCCAATTCAGACCGATGTTTGCCATCTCCTACCAAAACCAACTTCAGGTTTAATCCCGACTGCACGCAGGAAGCTACAGCATCAATTAAGACATCGGGGGCTTTATAGAGTTGAGCCAGCGTACCGACACTAACCATGGTGAAAGATTGGTTGTCGCGATCGTAAAAACGGGGTGCAGCAGCAAAAGCCGAAGTTGGCAATTCAACACTGGAATAGTGGGTTGACAACGCCCCAGACCCAGAAGGGTATCGGCGTTGCAGGGCACCTTCTGTAACGTAGGCAGCAGCACAAGCCCCAGCACATTGATGCCTCAACTTGCGTGGAAACCACCAGCGGAAGAACGGGCGCAAGGGATGTTTAACTGCACCGGGCGCGAAGACATCATAGGGGTCGGCTACGACTTCTACGGCATACGGATGATTTATCTTGCTTAACATCGGTTGAATGCAAGAAGCTATCTGCGAACCAACCCGCAGAATTACCGCATCGTTTGCTGCCACTGCATTTCTGGCGGCACGCTGGACTTGCGAGACTTTCTGGAGGTACTGCCAAGGGCCGATGTAGTATGGTACGGCTGCGAAGGAAACCCCTTCGCCGTCTGCGCGTTTGCAGTCGCCAGAAACTGAAGCAACTTCTCGAACCCTTGCCACCACGCGCACGCGATCGAAAACTTCCAAGTAACGCATCCAGAAGGAATGTGGAAACGCTACTTGCGTCCAAACTTTTCCGTCGGGAGTGCGATCGAATCGATGTTCGAGAGCAACAACAACATTCATAAATTGACAACCCCTAAAATTTATTTATTCATAATAATAAATTAACTTTGATGAGTTTTTTTGCTGTCAATATTTTTTAATTAAGTAATGACATAATTTTTATAGCATAGCCTGTATTTTAAGGTAAGTTATTTATATAAAGTTTACAAATATTCATTTACTGAAGCAGGATCTAATGGAGCAACAATGGAAATAGAAATACCTAGATGACCGTATTATTAAACGGAATGTCGTTGATAGGTTTACCAATTGGGATAAACACTACAGATTATGTAAAAATTATAACAATTAGAGCGTTACCGATCGTGCCATTAAAGAAGCCAGCCCTGTCAAGGTGGTAAATTTTGCTAAGATATCGTAACATCAGTTATATTTATATTGATTGTTTAAAAGATTTAGGAAACTGTACCAATGGTCAAGATGTCTGTATTTAAGAAAAAGATAACACTAGGAAAGGTGATTGGTATTTTTCGTGGCTTGTTCCTTAAGTTGCTTTTGCGCTCCTGCGGTTTTCCCATCACTATAGAGCATGAAGTTCGATTTCTCAGTAGAAGAACTATAGAGATAGGAAATTGGGTAACTATTCGTTGGCATACTCAAATCAATGAAAATGTTAAGATTGGGGACAAAGTTTTTATTGGAAAATACTGTGACATTGGAAAAAACGTAGTCATAGAGGATACTGTGACTCTAGCAGATTATGTATGTCTGCTCGGTAATACTCATAATTATAATGACCCTGAAAACAGAGCAGGTGAAATTTATTCACCAGGTACGAAGGTTATTGGTCAAGGTGCTTGGATAGGCTACAGAGCAATTGTCCTACCACAAGTTCGATATGTAGGGCGGGGTTCAGTAATTGGAGCAGGTGCTGTTGTTACCAAAGATGTTCAGGATCACACTATCGTAGCTGGAAACCCCGCAAAAGTGATTGGATGCCTTTTACCTGTGTCACAAAAGTAATCCTTAAAACCGTACCTGTCCGTCGGGGGTGCGATCGCATCGATTTTCTCAAGCAAAAACAACATTCATGAATCAGCTTCTCAGACGATAAACGTGAACATCTAAGGGATTGAGGAAACCACTGAGTTGACCATTTTTGAAGCTCATACCAGAAGTATGACCTGAAAACATAGGTTGTACTTCTCTCACATTTCCTGGAAGTTTAATCGCCACTTGAGGAGTGCGATCGTATGAAGTATTGATGAAAACAGCTAGATTTTGGTTTTGATGCACCCAAATTCCAGCTAAGATGTTTTTCGCGCCCGTCTCAATAGTTTTGAAATCTCCTTCTAGTAAGAGCGAATTAATTGCTTGCATTTCTGGTACTAAAGATTTGATTCCCATCCATAAATCTGGATGTTCCAGTAAACTCCACTTTCGATCGTAATAAGTGTAGTAAATAATTCCTTTCGCACCCGCTAAAATGGCCTGATATGTCATATTACGTACCTCATCAAAAGTTGGTACCGCCGCGCCTTTCTCATACCACCGAAATGACTGCAAGTTTCCAATAATTAAACGATTGTTGGGAGCAGCATCGCGAGCAATAGAAATTATATTTTTAACCGAATTCAATGGTAAATTTAATCCCACAGGATAAGCTTGAACTCCTACTGCATCAGCACTATTAATAAAAGTAGAAATTTTTTTTTCTTTGCTACCGCTAATATAGGTTATGTGAGCGGGGTCGGCAGTTTTAAACTTACAATGTAAATCTAAAACCTGATTCAAAGTAAATCCATCTTTGTTACTATCGACATCATCAGCAATACTCCAACCAAAAATAGCTGATTTATTCTTGAATTTATTGACAACTTGAATAGGATCGACCGTTGGCACTAACTCAAATTCAGTCAGGACGTAAATACCCATTCGCTCAGCCTCATCGAGAAATTTTTCATATTCTTCAAACTTTTCAAATCTTTTAAAAGAAGGGTGAATTATATTAAATCCTGCCGCCGCAATTTCACGTAAGTGATTCATGCGAACGTCTGCAGTAGATGCCCAGGAAACGTGATAAAAACCAAAGGGAAAGAAGGGCTTGCCATTAACCATAGCAGTACCGTCTGCGCGCACCCCCACTATAGGAGTAGTAGTAGGAAGAACGGGGATACGATCTGCACAGGATAAGCTGACATAAGAACTATTGCACGAACTAAAATAAAAAATAACTGAAATCAATAAAGCCGATAATGTTCTAATTAATTTACTAGAAAACTTATTCGTTATTTTTCTATTATTACTACTCATTTGTTAAGTTCCTATGCGATTATCTTGCTACCTTTTTAAAGTCGGTCAGCGTGTCTTGCAAACTGCGATCGTTCATCGGGAGGAATAGTATTTTGTGTTCTACACGAACTCGCAGTTGAACTCAAGGCTAAAGCACCGAATAGGAAAATCCACCACAGACAAGTGAGCATTTGCAGTCTAAAAATGAAAAAATTCATAAATAGTGAAAATCCTGAAGCAACAATACCACAGCCCAAGATTGGAAATTCCAATTTTCTTGAATCCCGAAGCAGGAGACGAGCATAAACAGTCCACAAAAACAGAAAATATAGAAAACCAGCCATTCCTAGCTCGACAATTAGTAGCAAAAAAGTTGAGTGAGGGTGATATAAAATTGGTCCGAAGGAAGTTCGTATTATCTTAAAAGTTCTTCCTCCCTCTGCATCTGAACCATCCTCAATATCTAGAATATACCAATCCCAATAAGAGCCATACCCAGACCCCAAAATATTCAAGTCTGTAGTCCGATTACCAATAATTTTAAAAGATGTTAAGTATGTATCTGAACGGGATGAGTCTTCCAAGGACTGCAAGCGCTCGCCAGTATTTGATGTTGCAAATACTATTGCTGCTGCTATCATTACGAAAACAATTACTCCCAGAGCAGCAAGAAGAGCAATTTTCTTATTTTTATTAAATAAAATAGTCAAACAAAGAAATACACCAATAATGAGTATTGCGCCCCGTGACCCAAGACCGATTAGAGTCAGCATTAAAATAAAAATAATGGTAAGCTTAAATAAACGTTTGGTAGGAGTTTGAATCAGCTCTTGAATCGCAAATGCTAACGCCGGTATTAGCACAAAATATCCATCATCTGACCCAAACAACGGGCCTTGTACCCGCACTGTCGGATCGTTAATTAGCGCGCTTCTTACACCTGCAAACTGGAAGGATGATAAAGATGCAACTGTGTATAACAGCCCTACTCCAGTTAAACCAACTGTGAGTCGCCAGAGAAATAGCCGTACAGATTCAGCCGGTCTTTTTGCGATCGCATTATAGCCAAGCAAAAAGCTGGATGCTGTCAAAATCAGGGTAAACATCATTCCCTTAGCATCGCGCGGGTCGATGCGACTATCTTGAAGGGATAGCGTAGCATAAAATATCAGGCTAACTGTCAATATCGGCAAGTGATAATGCCAAGGTTCGAGGAAGGCGTTGATTAGATGTTCCCGTCTTTGTAAGGTGGTACTTGAAGTTTTTTTCCTCCTCGGACACAACAGGAATATGCAAGCGACTACTACAAGAAGTATGTCTTTGCCGTTAACAGGTATCGATTCAATTTCAAACCACGGAGTTTTGGTCGATGGTAGCACCGTCCAATAGAAAAAGCTCAACCAAAACAGCAGGTCTAACATAAAATAAAATTACGAAAAATGACTAATGCTAGCAGCTAGGAAAGTTAGCCTCATAGACTTTTGTTAGCTCTTTTACACTCATATCAATACTGAAAGAACTATTTTCTAAAATCCCTAGTGCATCCGATTGGGTAATAGCCGATGTATCGCCTCGTGCTGCCAAAACTGCCTCAGCCCAATCCGATGCCGATCGCGACAAGGACATTCGCCGCACCAGAGGCTTGACAATATCGACTTCCTCGGTAATGACATCCGAAAAAATACAGGGAAGCCCAGCCGCTTGTGCTTCTAGCAATACTAAGGGCAATCCTTCGTGAAAGGATGGCAAAAGGAATAAATCCATAGCACCTAGCATTAACTGGGGTACGTCAGGTCGGACACCTGCGAAAATAATACGGTCTGTCAAACCAAGCTGAATAACTTTCTGTTCGATTTCTGGGCGCAGCGAACCATCACCTATCAGTAATAGGCGCATTTTTGGTTCTCGTTTGGCAACTTCCGCCACAATTTCCAACAGAAACAGATGGTTCTTTTGTTCGATAAATCTCCCTACATGACCGATCGCAAAAGCATCCGCAGGTAAACCCAATTCAGTCCGAATAGCAACCGAATTGACAGGAGACTGGAACGGAGTTAGATCGATGCCATAGTAAAGAATTTGCCTGCGCGGATCGGTTGACCATGCTGAACCAAATAGAGACGCGGCTGCCTTGTAGCTAACTCCTAAACCAACTGTTGCGTAGCGATCGACCCACCATTCTGTTAAAGCGAGATACAAACGCCGATACCATCCTGCTTTTGCCTGAACTGAGGAGGTATCGTTATGGCTTTGGGCAATGCGGACAGCTATGCCGGCTTGTTTTGCCAACCAAAGAACGTAACCGCTGAAGTGGTGAACGTGACTGTGAACAATATCATAGGGCCCGTATTCGCGTAAAATTCGTTTAAAGTTGTTACCGTAAAGCCAAGGTTTTGAAGGATGGAGGCACGGGATAATTTTGCTGCCAAGAGCACGTACTTCGTCGTCGTAAGGACAGGGTTTCTCAGTGTGAACTACAAAGTCCATCTGGAAACGATCGCGATCGATATTTCGCAAAACGTGTATCAACCAAGTTTCTATGCCGCCCCGATTCATGCCGCCGACGACATGAAGAATACGGATTGGACGCTGCTTAGTCGATGTTTGATTTTGTTCCTTGATATCTGTCGAGTCTGTGCAGTGCATAGACGATAACTCCTAAACTAAAAACTGCTTGAACAATTGCAGTAACGATCAGCGCCAGCGCCGCCCCTTGAAGTCCCATAATTGGAATTAACCACAGACAAGCGATCGCAGAACACCCCGTTACCAAAACAAACAAAGGCATTTGCACTCGAAAGTATCTAGCTGCCGTCATCCCGTAACCCAAAAAGGCAGAAACGTACCAAATACCCGCAGCCACCATCAGCCATAGGAACAAATCTGCTCGATCGGCATATTCCGGTTTATAAAGTAAAGTTAAGATTGGTTTGCCGGCAACAACCGCGACAAAAACGCCTCCCGCACCTAACATCAAGCCAACCCCCACCAGCTTGAGCAAAAGTGTGCGAAAAGCAGTGCTATTTCCCGCTGCATAATATTTTGCTAGTCGCGGACTTGCAGACTCCGCTAGCGCACTCACTACCATCTGCCCAACCACCATCAGGTAAGACATGGCAGCGAAAATGCCCAGTTCGCGTTCGCCCAAATACCGCTCGATAAAGTATCGAGGAATGTTAGTATTCAGCGAAATCAACATCATCACAAAACCCAGAGGTAAAGCAAGCCAAACTAACTTGCCCAAAGTTTTTCGGTGCCAGCGCGGGTACAAGGGATTGTGGCTGTTTGCAGGTTGAGCATCGGCAACAAATAAACTTTCTCTCTCTCTTCCATGCGAGGAATTCTTTAAAATTAATCTACCATTGCGAAGATCCCAAGCGAATAGGACTAAACCCCAGGCAATTGCTAATCCGATCGCTCCTCCTACAACACTCCCAGTCAGAGAAACTCCGATGCCTAAAAGTAACAGCGATAAAGGGCCTTTAATCATCAGGGCGATCGCAATCCGATCCATCCGTTCGTGTTGTTGAATCAAGCCGTAAAACACATCGCTGATCGACTCAAAAGCCTTTGCCAGGGCGATCGCCAAAATCACCAGTGAAGTCTCCCACCGATATCCAGCTTTGAGCGTAATTCCCGCAATTATCAACAGTGCTAACCCAGTTCCAATTAACCTCAGACCCAGATAATCGCTAAAAACATAGTCTCCTTTCGCATCTGTCGCTTGGATACCTCGCAGTTGCAGATTAGTAAACATGATAACAGGGGCTGTCACCGCCAAACCCAAGGTAAATTGACCCACCATTTCAGGACTGCCCAATTTAGCTAGCACTACTAACATCCCCCATTGGGAAGCCGCATAAACGAGATTACCCGTGAAAGTCCAGGAAAAATTCCGGCGTAATGTTAGTGGTTTCAACTGTTGCATTAGTACCTAATTACCTGATTGCTAATTGGTGAATTCAAATCGTATATTTTTCCATTTCCAAGTTAGTCACAAATACCCCATTAACTTTTAGCAGCCATACCCCCTATCAAGTTCCCTACCGCCGCGCATTCTACAGGCTTCGAGAAAAAGTATCCCTGTCCGTAGAGGCATTTCAGAGCTTTGAGTTCAGCTATTTGCCATCTCGTTTCAACTCCTGTGGCAATCATGCCCATGCCTAACTCCTGAGTTATGGCAATAATTTTGTGAAGAATTTCTAAGTTCGGGTTGCTAGCATCAAGCCCGCTGACTAAAGAGCAATCCAGCTTCAAACTGTCGAATTTCCCATACTTCAGCCGCGTCAATTGGTAGAGGTGAGTTAATGATAAATCACTGAGACCGCAGTGGTCTATTTGTACTTGCAACCCTAAACTTTTAAGTTGGACAAAAACAGACCCAGCCAAATCTGGATTTTCCGTCACAACATATTCAGGAATTTCTAACCTCAAACTAGAAGGATCAAGATTTGTCTCCTTCAATATTTGGCATATTGTCTGGATTAAGTCGGCTTGGAAAAACTGTTTGCTAGTTAGATTCACGCTGACTGTTAAAGGAGACTGAAGACAAAATTGCGACTGCCAAATTCGCATCTGGCTGCAAGCTTGCCGCAGTACCCACTCGCCAATAGGAATAATCAAGCCCGTTTCTTCTGACAGTGTTAGGAATTCGTCTGGCCAAAGCAAGCCTCGATAGGGGTGCTGCCAGCGCAACAGTGCTTCAAAACTACTAATTTGGTTGGTTTCCAGGCAGACGATCGGCTGATAGTGAATCCGAAACTCCTCATTGGCAAGAGCCACCAGCAAATCATTCTCCAACTGAACTGATGCTGCACTGCTAATCTTTGCCGGAGCGGTTGTTTCTGTTGCTGTATTTGCGTGCAAATTCGCTGTTGAATATCCTGGTACGTACTCAGGCACTAACTGCTGTAACATTGAAACTATTAAATTGGTATCATTGCGATCGCCTGCTTGACAAAGAGCTTCTACTTCCAGATCGATATTTTCTTTCACTATGCGGCTGGCATTGCCCAAGCTAAGAATTTTTTCGTGTTTAGTGCGGTTGTATTGCTCGCCCGGAATAAACAGTTCTTCAAACAATTTTTCTCCAGGTCGCAGCCCTGTAAACGCGATTTCTATGTCTTGACCCACTTCATATCCTGAGAGTCGGATCAAGTCCTTGGCTAAATCGAAAATTCTGATCGGTTCCCCCATCTCTAGCATGAATACTTCCCCCCCGCCGCCGAGGACTGCTGCCTGCAAAACGAGTTGAACTGCTTCGGGAATTGTCATGAAATAGCGACAGATATCTGGATGGGTAATTGTGATCGGCCCGCCCTCAGCAATTTGTCGCTTGAAAGTGGGTACGACGCTACCGCGACTGCCAAGAACATTACCGAAACGAACCACTACAAAGGGGTTTTTGCTTTTTTTTGCTGCTTGCAGCACCAGCATTTCGGCAACTCTTTTGCTAGCTCCCATAATGCTAGTTGGATTCACCGCTTTGTCAGTGGAAATCATTACAAAGTGTTCTACATTGTATTTCAAGGCCAGATCCAGCAGATTTTTCGTCCCCCGCACATTGTTAGTAATCGCTTCCGGCGAGTTTAATTCCATCATGGGTACGTGTTTGTGAGCCGCTGCATGAAAAATGATGTCTGGCCTATTTTTTTCAAAAACGTACTCTAAGCGATCGATCAAACGAATGTCGGCGATAAAAGCTGTCAGGCGAGTAAGAGCTGTTTTGGTTTGGCTGGTCTTTTTGAGTTCTGACAGGACTTTTGTGAGCTCTTGTTGAATGTTGAATACAGAATTTTCTCCATGTCCGACGATGATGATTGCCGCAGGAGCGCACTTTAATATTTGCCGACAAAGTTCGCTGCCGATGGAGCCCCCGGCACCAGTAATTAGAACTTTCTTGCCTCCAATCAATCCCAAGACTTTCTGGGTATCGGTTTGAATGGGGGCGCGGCGGAGCAAGTCCTCAATCTGTACTTCTCTGAGGCTACCTAAACTGACGCGACCTTTGATGATTTCATTGAGGCCGGGGAGAGTGCTGGTTGGAATTCCAATTGACTGGCAAATTTCTACGATTTCCCTAATCTCTTTTCCCGGAGCTGAGGGGATGGCAATCATAACTTTGCCGATATTTAGCGATCGAACTACTTCCGGAATGTTGCAGCGATTCCCGACTACAGTCAGTCTGCCAATCTGCTTGGAGATTTTTTTGGGGTCGTCGTCAATGAAAGCGATTGGATCGAGTCCTACCTCCGGGCTCCTCTGCATCGTTTGCATCAGAGATGTGCCTGCACTGCCCGCACCGACTATCAGGACGCGATCGCGTTGCTGAACTTTCCACGGTTTTTGGTTCCATCTTTCGAGGGCTGGAATACTGAAACGAATGGCCGCAACTAACAAAAAGCTAATGATAGCGTCTAGTAGCGGCAGCGATCGTGGCAGATTTGCGATCGGCGAATTATTTAGCTGGTAGAGTTCTTGGAACAATATAATTTCTCCTGCTAGGGATATACCTATCAGCATCGTTATTTGTGCCATTTCTTCCAGACCCGCATACTGCCAGTAACGCTTGTAGAAGCCCCCCGCATAAAAGACTGCTAGTTTGACTGCTACAAATAATACTGTCACTAACGCTAGACTGTTTAGGTAGGGAGCCAGAGTTAATGTATCATCTAAACGAATTGCCAGGGCAAATAACGGTGCAATTGCTAAACAAATTGCATCGATTATTAAAAAATGACGGGTTCTTAATCCCACCAACACTTTGCTGATTCTTTTGACACTCATATTCATCCTACCCTATTACACAAAAACTTTACTAAACCTATATCTAGTACCTAATGCTGAGGTATTTTTTTATACCGCCCAGCCCGCTGAAATTAATCCGTCTTTCTTTTAATCCGGCATCACTCAAGTGATATCATTAAGGCGATTACCAAGAATACTTCGCCTCTCCTAATTGTGGTTTTTATTCTTTTTTTAGATTGAATTCTGAGATTTTAATGCTGAGTCAATCTTCTCCTAATACTGGTTCCCTTGCTCGTAAATTTATAATTCTTTACTTTTTTTTAACAAAAATATATAACTTATTTGTTATGGGGAACACACATATATTTGTTTAAACCATGACAGTGCTTGACTTAAGTGATACAATAGATATCCTCAATAATGAGTTGAAAAGCCTAGGGTGTTACTGTTTACCAAAAATCATTTTTCGGGAGTAACTGATGGAATCAACTGAAAGTGGTATCGGATTTCAGCAATACTGGCAGATTCTTAAGCGCAGGTGGCTGCCAGCTTTAGTTGTATTTGCCTCCGTTATTGCACTCGTCAGCTACAGTGCGATCGAGGAAAAGCCCATTTATGAAGCAGAAGGAAAGCTGTTATTTAAGAAAACAACTCCTGGTTCTGCTTTAACAGAATTGGGAAAAGAAATCGGACAGTTGACTCCTGCCGCAGAGCAAAGTAACCCTCTGACTACTGAGATCGAACTCGTTCGTTCTCTAGAAATTATTGAAAAAACTATCAATATACTTCAGTTAAAAGACGAAGAAAATAATCATCTCAAAACTAAAGATTTTTTGAAAAATCTGACTGTAGCTACTATTCGGGGAGCTGATATTCTCAGGATTTCATACAAACACAAAAATCCGCAAATAGCAGCAGATGTCGTAAAAACTCTAATGAACTATTATATAGATAACAATCAAAAAGTCAATCGCTTAGAAGCTGTGTCTGTTCGACAGTTTATTGAAAAAAAACTGCCTAATTCAGAGAAAGTTATGCGAAAAGCCGCGGGAGAATTGAGCAAATTTAAAGAAAATAATAAAGTTGTAAATCTTGAAGAAGAAGCTAAATCAGCAGTGGCAGTTATGGCGGAACTAGAAAGTCAAATCGACCAAGCTAAGTCTGATTTGCTCAAGGCAATTGCTAAGTCCAAAGCATTTGAAGACGAATTACAAATGAATCCCCAGCAAGCATTGACCGCCAGCACTCTCAGCCAATCTAGCACGGTGCAGGAAGCTCTCAAAGAGTACAAACAGATCGAGCGGCAGTTAGCAATTGAGCAAAACCGCTACCTGGAAACTTCGCCTGTAATAACTAGGTTAGAAACTAAGAAAGCTACTATAAAAGCTTTACTAGACCAACAAATACAACAAGTTTTAGGCGAAAAAAAGCTGTTGCCAACTCAAACTTTACAGATAGGAGAGGTGAAACCAAAACTGATCGAAGAATTTGTTAAGGTAGATGTAGAACGCCAGGGTTTGGCTGAGCGAGTTACTATTTTATCAAATGCTCTAGCTGGCTACAGGCAGCGAGTTAAAGTTTTGCCGAAGCTAGAGAAAGAAAAGCGCGAACTTGAAAGGAAACTTCAAGAAGCCGAAGCTGATTATGAAGAATTGCAGAAAAAACTTCAGCAAATTCGGATTACTGAAAATCAGCAAGTGGGGAATGCTAGGATTATCCAAAAGGCGAGTGTTCCTGAAGAACCAGTAGGTTCTCGCAAGCTTTTATTGCTGGTATCTGGCGGTTTGTTGGGAACTCTGCTAGCTATAGCTGCGGCGATACTTTTAGAATCTCAAGATAAGTCTGTGAAAACTATTGAAGAGGCGAGGGAATTGTTTGGGTTTACTTTGTTGGGGGTAATTCCTTTGCATAGAAAGCCGGACAAAAATCCTCGGCGCAATTCCCGGCAGATTAAGTCTGCTACGCAGGATTTAGAGCTATCTCCCGGACAGATTGTGGTTAGAGATACTCCTCATACTTCGAGCAGTGCTGCTTATCGAATGCTTCAGGCAAATCTGAGATTCCTGAGTTCTGATAAAGAGCTGAAAGTTATTGTTGTCAGTAGTTCGCTACCGCAAGAAGGCAAGTCTACGGTATCTGCTAATTTGGCTGTAGCTATAGCTCAATTAGGAAGGAAGGTTTTGTTGGTAGATGCGGATATGCACTGTCCTGTTCAACATCGGATTTGGGAACTTCCCAATCAAGTAGGTTTGAGCAACGTGATAGTCGGACAAGCTGGATTTGGGGATGCGATCGCACAAGTTATGGATAATTTAGATGTACTGAGTTGCGGTGTGATTCCGCCTAATCCAATGGCTCTGTTGGACTCGCAGCGGCTCACTTTATTAATTAAGCAATTTTCGGCTAGTTATGATGCCGTGATCGTTGATACTCCTGCTTTGAATGTTGCTGCTGATGCTCTGATTATCGGGAATAAAGCCGATGGGATTTTATTAGTAGTGCGACCTGGAGTTCTTCACTCTGGTACTGTGGCTTTTGCGAAGGAGCTATTGAAGAAATCAAATCAGCACGTTCTGGGCTTAGTGGTGAATGGAGTAAGTCCTAAAAACGAACCGCACAGTCATTACTATTTTACCAACGAATCTTACACTCAAGAGCAGAGTCCTGGTATTAAAAAAACGAATAACCAGTAACCAATAACAACAGTTAACTGTTAACTGAGAATTGACTAAATTGGCAGCCGCACTCCGAAAGTCGAGCCGAGTCCTTCCCCAGGACTTTCGGCCCAGACACTGCCGCCGTGGAGTTCCACGAGATGGCGGACGATCGCCAATCCCAGTCCCAAACCGCCGTAATTGCGCGTAGAAGTGCTGTCAGCTTGGCGGAAGCGATCGAACACAAAGGGCAAAAACTCCTTGCTGATGCCAATTCCGGTATCTCTGACAATGATCGAAACAGAGTGAATCGGAGACGGCCCAGATAACATGGCGCCACCCGCTGCTCCCGGTTCCCCATCCTCCGATAGGGTGATTTCCACGCGACCCGACGGCGGCGTAAACTTAATAGCATTCGAGAGCAAATTCCACACCACCTGCTGCAAACGAGTAGCATCCCCCCTCACCAAGCTCACCCCTTCATCACAAAAACTCACCACTTCAATTCCCCTAGCTTCAGCATCAGGGCTGAGCGCCTTCACGGCCGTTTCTACAATCCGTGCCAAATCCACCGGGCACAGCTTCAAACAGACTTTGCCACTCACAATCCGGGAAACGTCCAGCAAATCCTCAATCATCTGAGTCTGCAACCGCGCGTTTCGCTCAATAGTCTCCAAACCCACAGCCGTTTTTTCCGGACTCAATTTGCGCTGCCGCAGCATCTGGGCCCAGCCCAAAATCGCGTTCAGAGGCGTCCGCAACTCGTGAGAAAGCGTTCCCAAAAACTGGTCTTTAATCCGGTTGGCCTCGTCTGCTTCCCGGTAAAGCCGCGCATTGTCGATAGCCACCGCCGCATCCCGCGCCAAATCCTCAAGTAAAGCCAAGTCGTCCTGCCCGCAGCGGCGGCCCGACTCCCCGCACAGCAGCGAAATCGCTCCCAGCGTCCGCCCACGAGCGATCAGCGGCACGCAGATTGCCGACAGAACCTGGGATTGCGATCGCAGCACCAACTGCAGTTCCCTGTCTGGCACAACCGCCTCGATCACCCATTCCGGTATTTCTGGGTAGAGCTTCGACTCACCAGTCCGTAGCACCTTTGCTACTCCGTGCCGTCCATGGGGGTCTAGCGGCATACGCCGATCGATTTGCCACAGCAGAGCGACTTTGCTGGGATCAGAGTGAGCAACTGCTTGCAAGCGGATCGAGCCGTCGGTATCGAGCAAATGCACACAGCACCAATCCCCCAGCGCCGGTACTGTTAAATCTGCCAAACCTTGCAGCGCCTTCTCGTAATCTAGGGAAGCCGACGACAGCAAAGCCAAGGCTTGAGCGCTAAAATAGGCTGTTTGGGCCGATCGCTGGCGATCGTCAATATCGGTACAAGTCCCGAACCATTTGAGAATTTTCCCGTCAGCGTCCCGCACGGGTAATGCCCTGCCCAGATGCCAGCGGTAAGCTCCGTCAGATGCCCGTTTAAAGCGGTATTCCACCTCGTAAGTCTTCCCTGTCTCCACCGAGATCTTCCAGCTTTCTACGGAATTTTCCACGTCATCTGGATGCAGGGCTAGCTGCCACCCCCAGCCTTGAGTTTCCTCCAGCGTCAAGCCAGTATATTCAAACCAGCGCTGGTTGTAGTAGTCGAGCCAGCCGTCGGGTCTGGCAGTCCAAACTATTTGCGGGATAGCTTCAGCGAGGACGCGGTACAACTGTTCGCTGGCTTCGGCTTGGCGACGGGCGGCCTGTTCCCGGGCCAATGCCCAATTCCTCTGTTCTTCGGCCTCTTTGCGAGCGGTGATGTCGCTAATCACGCCGATCCACCTGCAGGGATTGCCTTGTTTGTCAAGCACTGCTTTGCCCCGATCGATCCAGTGGAGCAAGCGGCCCCGCTGGCACTGAACGCGGTATTCCTGAAAAAATGGGGCGGCAGAACTGTCTGGCGCACTCAAATACCGATCGACCGCTGCCAAAACTCGATCGCGGTCGATCGGGTGAACAATACTGTTCCAAGCTGCTCTTGTCCTCGGAAATCCGCCTTTTGCGTACTCCAAATGTTCGTCTACGTGACCGAACCACAGCACGATCCCGGTTTCGATATCCCATTCATAAATTAAATCACTGGCACTTTCTGCCGCAATCCGAAACCGCTCTTCAGACTGTCGCAGCACTTCTAGAAATTTAAAGCGTTCCGTCACGTCCAAAACCAGAGACAGCACCGATATCAACTGTCCAGAATCGCTGTAAAAAGCCGAATTGTACCACTCGCAGTGTACCAACGAACCCCACTTATTATAATTCGTGTTGCGAACTACATTGCAGCGATTTTCTGGTTTTTTTAAACTATAAATTGCCGATTCTACCTCTTCAAAATCCCCCCGACCGATAAATTTCCATTCGCTAAAATGCTTGCCTAAAACTTCTATTTTGTCCCAACCAAAAATCTTTTTTGCCGCAGGCGACCACCCACTGATCCGAAAGTTTTCATCCCACTCAATCACCGCTAGGGGGGTATTTTCAAAATGAGAAGTTAGTTTTTGCAGCGCCTCGCGCAGGGATGCTTCTACTTGCTTGCGCTTAGTAATATCCCCAAAAGAAATAGCAATGCCATCGCCCAATTTAACGGTCATAATCCGAAACCAGCCGACAATGCCTTCGCTGTTGTAATAAATCTCGGTGTCGAGGGGAATTCCTGTTTCTATAACTTCGACGTAACGGTCGAACAAATTATTATCTTTATGACCGGGCAGCACTTGCAGCAATCGCTTGCCGATTAATTCTTCAGGGGTACTCTGCTGAATTTTTGCCGCTGCGGGATTGACGTATTCCCATTCAAAATCCACAATTGTGGATTCGTCGCGAATGCTGCGGAACACGTTAAATCCGTCTAGAGATAATTCCTGAAAAACGCGGAAGCGTTCTTCGCTTTCTTGCAACTTGTCTACAGCGTCAAGCAGGAGTTCCTCGACTCGCTCCCGCTGTGTTATTTCTGCAAGCAATTGCTGGTTAATTTGCTGGAGTTCGCTTGTGGGGGATGGGAAGGAATTTTTAATAGCAGAGTCGGCTTGCGGTCGATCGACCTTTTGGGTTCGCAGCGCGGTATTTCCTGCAAAAGAGGCAGCTCCAGCCATAGCCAAGAATTGAGAAATCCAGGGTATCAGGGACGCTAAAGCCCACAAAGAGATGATAGCGGTTAAGCCGGCGATCGAACTTGACAGCCATTCGCTGGGATGCACCAGCATCCAAACTTGCATCAAGTGAGTTGTCCCGCCCCAGAAAAACCAGGCTCCCAATAGGAGAAATCCCTTACTCAAAGGCACGTCCGGCTGCTTCCGGGCATAGTATGTCAGAATTGCTGGAATTGAATAATAAGCCAAGGCAATTAACACATCGCTGACCGCGTGCAGTCCCATCAACTGGGCTTGCCACTGGCAACATCCGCCTTGCAGAATAAAATTGTGGTTAAATGACATAATCTTAATAAAATGGCAGCATTTCGGCTTTCCTGTGCGATCGATCCTAGTTGCACTTGTGTTGCTGACCCGCTAATTTCTAGTTTATACACAAAAAAACATAAAACAAGAGTGACTTTAGTTCGGGGAGGAAAGTTCATAGCAGGATTTAACCGGCCTGCAATATTCGTACATTTATTGAGAGGTTTAGGGAGAGTGAGGTACTATAATTCCCCAGGATGTACGAAATTCAATGCTATCTTTTGAATTCACAACTGACGTAAAAACAGATCGATTGAACTCACTTGATAAAGGGATTACTAGAGTGCCGTTCATTGAAACGGTTTAGCTAGAAGCTGGCAATATTCGATAAACTCATCTTTATTGAATCTATTTTTTGATAAGTTTGCCGATTCAGAAATCCTTTCAACATAAGAGAACCGACTTCTACTTGGAGGCTTAGAAATCCTGCCGGAGCAGATTGATGCTTGGAGCTTAGCATCCCCGCCTCTCGCCCCGGAATCAAAACTAATCTGTACCTGTATCAAAGTCTACTAAATTCTGCTACTAAATCGGTTAATGTCACAGATTATCTTCCAGTAAAATTTCTGAAACCATCTCGAATTAAACCTCCATGCGCTTAGAGCAGCTTCAAGCATTTCTTTCAGTTGCTGAAACTGGTAGCTTTCAGCAAGCGGCCCGGAAGTGCGGCGTTACCCAATCGACTATTAGCCGCCAAGTGCAGGGATTAGAAGCGGAAGTGGGTTTGTCGCTGTTTCACCGCACAGCCCACGCGAAACTGACTGTGGGAGGGGAATGCCTGTTACCTCACGCTCGCAAAATATGTCAGACTTGGCAAAATGCTGCTGAAGAATTGGGAGACTTACGGGCGGGAAAGCAGCCGGAACTGTGCGTGGCTGCGATTCACTCGGTTTGCGCTGCTTATTTGCCGCCTGTGCTGCAAAAGTTTTGCCGCGACTATCCAGACGTGCAGTTGCGGGTGACTTCCCTCGGGAGCGATCGAGCTCTGAAAGTCCTCAAAGACGGTTTGGTGGACATCGCGGTGGTAATGAACAACCGCCATTTTACTCAAGCCCCGGAAATGTTGGTTGAGGTGCTCTACAATGAGCCGATCGAGGTATTGATGGCCGCTAGTCATCCCCTGGCCGAGTACGATCGAGTACCTTGGCCGGAATTGATTTGTTACCCGCAAGTGGTGTTTAAGGACGGGTACGGAATGCAGCGGATGGTGCAAGAACAATTTGGACGCATAGGTGCTAAACTTCATGCTGTTTTGGAACTCAACACTCTTGATGCTTTTCGGGGTGTGGTGCGACAGGGAGAATTGATTGCTTTGCTGCCGCATTCAGCTTTGGTGGACGCGAAGGGCGATCGCACTTTAGCAGTGCGGTCGATCGCCCAAGAGCGCTCAAATTCCAAGGTTTCGGCGATCGGTCAATTGGCCGCAGATCCCACTTGGACTCGCGAAGTGGTATTAGTGACAACTCACGATCGAATGCAAATTCCGCCGATCGCCCATTTTTGGAATCTGGTACGCGAATTTGTGCCGCCACTTGATGTAATCAAGCTAGAAAAATCAGGCAGTTAATTAGATAATTTTGAATTGAATTTTGGGAATTTTAAATTTAAAACGATTCAAATATTACCAATTACTAACTACCAATTACTAACTTCAAAAGTTATGAGTGACGCATTTAGAGAATTGCTGCGAAAAATTGGCAGCGGAGTACACACAGGAGAAAACTTAACTCGTTCCGAAGCAGCAGCAGCCACGCGGATGATGCTGCTGGGGGAAGCAACACCGGCTCAAATCGGAGCTTTTATGATTGCCCACCGCATTAAACGGCCCACTGGGGAAGAATTAGCCGGAATGCTCGATGCTTATGAAGAATTGGGCCCTATGCTTGCCCCCCCAAACCGAGAAAAAGGTTTTTCCGTCTCTACCGTCGCCGTATTTGGCGTTGCTTACGACGGGCGATCGCGAACGGCTCCAATTAGCCCTTTAACAGCCCTAATTTTAGCCGCCTCTGGCGTCCCAAGCCTCATGCACGGGGGCGATACCATGCCAACCAAGGAAGGCATTCCCCTGATTGAAATTTGGCGCGGTTTGGGAGTAGACTGGAGAAAACTGACTTTAGAAAAAGTCCAGCAAGTTTTTGACAGTACGGGTTTAGGTTTTGTTTACCTTCCCAAGCATTTTCCTCAAGCAGCAGCTTTAGTACCCTACCGCCGCGAAATTGGCAAACGACCACCTTTTTCCACAATGGAGTTGATGTGGTGTCCCTGTGCCGGCGACGTTAATGTCATATCCGGCTACGTCCACCCGCCCACAGAAGGTATGTTTCAAAAAGCCTTTGAGTTGCGGGGAATCAAAAATTATACCACTGTCAAGGGATTGGAGGGAAGCTGCGATTTGCCGCGCGATCGTACTGCGATTATCGGCATTGCTAAGCCGGACGCTGACTTCGAGCGAGTGCTTTTGGCCCACGGAGATTACGGTTTTAGCAGCACAAATCCTGCCTTTGAATCAGCCTCTGAGTTATTCAAACAAATGCAGGAAGTGTTGCTGGGAAAACCCTCGGAATTGATGCAGTCCGCTATCTGGAACGGCGGATTTTATCTGTGGCTCAGCGGAATTTGTTTGGATATGAACTCGGGTTTGATTGAGGCAGAAACTTTATTGAGTAGTGGTCAAGTCGTGCAAAAACTTGAGGAAGTTAGCCAAGCCGTTAGCGTTTTGAGTTGAGAATGACAGTTGAAAGTTGACAGTTAACCGTTAACTACTGACTGCTGACTACTAGACATCTCCAATAATTATTGTTGAACAGGCATCTTGCCTGTTCAAAACAGGCAATTCTTACGATGACTACTGACTAATGACTAACCATCAAATTGCTGTAATTGTGCTTGCCGGCGGCCAAAGTTCGCGGATGGGTAGGGATAAAGCTCTGCTGGAAATTCAGGGCAAATCCCTATTGCAGCGGGCGTTGGAAGTGGCGGCAGTTGTAACGCCAGCAGTTTATGTTCTGACTGCTTGGCCCGATCGCTATCGATCGACCTTAACCGAAACATCACAATTTCTTGTAGAGTACAATCCAGGCTCCGGGCCATTGGTTGCATTGACTCAGGGATTGACAGAAATTGCCGCCGAGTGGATTTTACTGTTAGCTTGTGATTTGCCTTTGTTGGATACCCAGATTATTCAGAAGTGGGCAAGTCAGTTAACAGAATTTCCCCCATCAACTTTAGCAGTTGTGCCTTATCACAATTCGCGCTGGGAGCCTTTGTGTGGCTTCTACCGCCAACAATCTCTGCCCAGTTTGCAAAGTTTTATTGACAAAGGGGGACGTTCCTTTCAAGTGTGGTTAAATCAAACCTCCGCCATCCCTCTACCTGTAGGGGAACGAGAAGCAGTAATGTTATCCAATTGCAATACATTAGAAGAGTTTGAGCAATTAAAAGGTAAAATGGTTGACAGTTGACGGTTAACTGACTAATGACTAATGACTACTGACTAAGGATTAATTACTAATGATTAACGAATATTGGTTGCTCGATCGCAATATAACCTTCCTCAATCACGGCTCTTTTGGGGCTTGTCCGATTCCCGTACTCGAAGCGCAAACCATTTTTCGAGAACAACTGGAAAGAGAACCATTGCGCTTTTTACTGCGGGAATTTGAACCATTGTTGGATAATGCAAGAAATCAGTTAGCAGCATTTATTGGTGCGAGTGAGGATGACTTGGCGTTTGTCCCGAATGCGACGACGGGAGTCAATGCAGTTTTGCGATCGCTCTGTTTTTCTTCGGGCGACGAATTGCTAACTACAAATCAAGAATACAACGCTTGTCGCAACACACTTAATTTTGTAGCCGAGCGTACAGGCGCTAAAGTAATAGTAGCAGAAGTCCCCTTTCCAATTGAGTCACCCGACCAAATTATTGAAGCAATAATTAAGTGCGTTTCACCGAAAACAAAGTTAGCCTTATTAGACCACGTTGTCAGCCAAACAGGTTTAATATTTCCCATCAAACAATTAGTCGGCGAGTTAGCTAACCGTGGCGTCGATGTATTAGTAGACGGAGCTCACGCGCCGGGAATGGTAGCCTTGAATTTAGAGGAAATTGGCGCGGCTTACTATACCGGAAATTGCCACAAATGGCTGTGTACGCCGAAAGGTGCGGGCTTTTTATACGTGCGGCGCGACAAGCAAAATGCCATTCGGCCAACTACGATCAGTCACGGTGCTAATTCGCCCCGCGCTGATAAATCGCGCTTTCAATTAGAATTTGATTGGATGGGAACTGTCGATCCCAGTCCCTATTTGTGCGTGCCTGTAGCTATTGATTTTATGGGTTCTTTGTTGAGCGGCGGCTGGCCGGAATTGAGGGCAAAAAATCATGCTTTAGCCTTGGCGGGGAGAAAAATATTGGCAGACAAATTAGATTTGCCACTGCCTTGTCCTGATGAAATGGTGGGTTCTATGGCGGTTGTGCAACTGGTAGACTCTCAGTCTGATGTGGTTGCAAAGGGAGGAATCCCACCTTTGCAAGAGGCACTGTGGGAGATTTTCAAGATAGAAGTTCCGGTGATTCCTTGGCCGGATGCTAGCAAGCAGTTGGTGAGGATTTCGGCTCAGTTGTACAATACTTTGCCACAGTATCAATATTTAGCTAAGGCGCTGGTTGAGCTGACGAAAATTTGAGCTGAAGCTTCCCGAAAATAAACATAACACCCAGCTACGAACAGTTATAGGTTTCTAGTTAGGATGAAGTTTTCATAGTTTTAGTGAATACAGAGTATTCGTCCTTACTACCAACATAATAATTGTTATCAAACAAGGCACAATTAGAAGTATAAATTCGGCAAATAATAATCTTTAACACTTTTTTAATTTGTTACCATTTACCTCAGATAAAAAACTGCTCTTAATCCCGATAGCCATAGATTTCTCCAATCTGCCCAAGCCCAATAAAGTTTGTAAATAGCCCGCGAAATTTTTTAAGTTAAAACAGGGTTTTCAAATCGGATAGCGCCCAACTTCCGCGCAACACAATATAATGTATCAACATTTGCATTTTCGCAGACAAAACAAAGGAAAGGAAAAGAGGAAAATATCATGTCCAATGCCATGATGGTAATTTACCCCTACCGCGAACAGTACACCTGGGTTTTTGACGACGAGCGAGTCGGACTTGTGCGAGAACCATTTGTTCAGGGCGTCCCGGAAATGATTAACGCGCTCGTCGCAGACATTCCCAATGCCGCTCAAGGTTTCCGACTTTTATTTTCAGCCAATCCATTTCCCGGATATCAAGCAGAAATGCTGTGGTTGAAAGCAGAATACGGCGGTAACTGGTATCGGTGGGAATCCAAAAATCTCGAAGGCTGGCTGTGTCCGGCTATGTTCAAATACTTTCCAGAAGCACCGCCCAAGTTTTACTGCAAAGCTGAAAAACTGCAATAATTAACAGCAAGTCAATGAAAAACTTGTCAATTTTTAAAAGAGACTTTGTTACACCAGTCGATCAAACCTCTCGAAAAAAGCCTAAATTCTTCCTGTATATAGTGGGGCTATTTTTCCTAGTCTTCACCGCCGCCATCTCGGCCACAATGGGGGCAATTACTGCCCTGTTAGCTCCCGTGGAACCCCCAATTATCAATAGAGTATTAGAGGCGACTGGCTTTGACTATCTATCCTCCAACCGCTCTGGATACCGCCTGTCGCGGTCAGTTAATATCTTGATATTGGGAATTGACGGCGTGCCTGAAGCTGCAGCCAATGGCCCTAAGATTTTTGAGGGCCGCAGCGATACAATACTCTTATTTCACCTCGATCCTAGAGATAAATCTATTAGTTTGCTTTCTGTTCCGCGAGATACTAAAGTCGAAGTTCCCGGAATTCGCTTTAGCAAAATTAGCGAAGCCAATGCTAGAGGAGGAGCAGCTTTGGCGACGCGATTGGTTAGCAGTATGCTGAACAATACGAAAATAGAACGATACGTGCGAGTCAGCAGCAATGCGTTTCGGGAATTAGTCGATTTAGTGGGCGGAATTGAGGTATTTGTACCTCGCGCCATGTCGTATACAGATAGCGCCCAAAAGTTAAAAATAAACTTAGCCAAGGGATGGCAAACTCTCAACGGAGAACAAGCAGAACAATTTGCTCGATTTCGCAACGATGGTTTAGGAGATATCGGCCGTATTCAGCGACAGCAATCTTTAATTCAAGCTATTCGGAACCGCCTCACAAGTCCATCAGTATTGGTGCGCTTGCCACAAATTGTGCGATTGATGCAAAAATATGTGGATACAAACCTAAATTATGAGGAAATATTGACCCTGGCAAATTTTGGTTTGCAATTGGATCGAGAGAATTTTAAAATGGTAATGTTGCCTGGAAGTTCTAGTTCAGAACAAGCCGATTTGAGGAGTTATTGGATTGTAGATGCGATCGGGCTGGAGCGCATTATGACACAATATTTCAATCAGAGCGTGCCGGATTTTGCACAAGGACGAGTTCGCAATCCAACTGAGTCCGTTTTGCCCAAAAACCTCAAAATAGCTGTCCAAAACGCTTCTAGCAAACCGACAACGGCAAAAAACGTTGGTGAGCTTCTCACAAAAAAGGGCTTTTTTAATGTATCTGTAGTGCAGGATTCACCCCAGAAGGAGCGTCAAAGTCTAATTATTGTTCAGCAAGGCGATTTAGAGGCAGCGAATCTACTGCAAAAAGAATTAGGAGGCGGTAAAATTGAAGCATCTTCTACCGGTGAAATCAATTCTGACTTGACGCTTCGCGTTGGCGAAGATTGGGTAAAGCGATTTTGATGAGTCATGAGCCAATTACCATGAGCGCAATATCTGTGAAAAGTGTTTTCAGAATTTTCCTGAGCCTGTTTGTAAGTTTAGTGTTGGCTTTGGGGTGGGTGCTGCTGAGTGCTACTCCGGCATTGGCCCTGCCGAAAACAAATATTAATTACACAAATATTAATTTGTCCGATCGCGATTTTTCCAACTCGAATTTAGCGGGGGGAACATTTGTCGCTGCTGAAATGCGGGGAACAAATTTTCAAGGTGCTGATTTAACTAATGCGATTTTGACTAAGGGAGTTTTACTAAATGCCAACTTATCAGGTGCGAACCTCTCCGGTGCTTTGGCAGATAGAGTTACATTCGACGGCGCTAATTTGACGAATGCTAATTTTTCCGAGGCAATTATGACTCGAACTCGGTTTTTTGATGCTGCAATTTCTGGCGCAGATTTTACTGACGCGATTATCGACGCTTATCAAGTAACTATCCTGTGCGAAAAAGCAGATGGTGTCAATCCCGTGACGGGAGTTCCTACCCGCGAAAGTTTGGGATGTCCCTAAATATTTACACTTACAGGAATTACGCCAAAATGGGTTTTACGGGCTACTTATAGCGGTTACATTTATCGCGGTAAAGTGCGCAGTGGACACCCTACATAGGGCTTGCTGAATAAAGAGAAAAAAGAGATGTTTTATGGATTTGTCAGCGCGGCTGGGGTGGTCAAATGCAATAATTGCTGCTAAGATGTCTCAAAACCAGTGCATCATTACCTGCGATCGTGTACCGAAAAGTCTCGCGGTGCCCCAAGCCCAGCAGCAGAGTTTGAACTCCCCAACGGGTGCGCGTTAGCAGCAGATAATCGTTGGGGGAGCATCTCATATTTGTAAAAACACTTGTTCTGACTCCTTCTTTCTGAGCCTTTCCTACTGGATCCTGTCTCCTGCCTTCAATTCCTACCTTGGGTGCTTTCATTGAGATGCTCCCTCAGCTTTGTGGGGTATCACTCTTTTTTATGAGCTAGTTTGCGGATACGAGACGATGCTGGTGGCAAATTCAAATATTCATTTTTATCTTCAACAACTGAGGCTCTAGATGCTGGATACTTCTTGCGTTTAGGGGCATGATTCGCAACTGTACCCAAGCATGGTATGCCAAAATTTTCTAATTGAGTGAAAACCTTTTGAACTACGGAAAAGGGAACCTGCTGAATTGCTACAACCATCAATATGCCATCTGTGCGCGCAGCTAAAAAATTCGTATCTTTACTGTCAACGAGCGACGGCGTATCGTAGATAACTAAGTCAAATTTTGCCTGAAGTTCTTCCATTAAATACTGCATCCCAGATGAGGCCAGCCGTCGGGCAGTACCAGGACCAGGGACACCGGCAGTTAATACAAAAAGATTATCTGTTAGATGCGATCGTTGGATAATTTCATTGGGTTCGTTTTTATGGTCGAGCAAGTTGCTCAATCCCTTGACATTAGGCAGTTCCAGCAGCAAGTGCACGCTGGGCGAATGCAAATTCGCGTCTACTAACAGCACTCGCTGACCCGCCAGCGCTGCCACGTGAGCTAAGTTTAAAGCAACGGTAGATTTTCCTTCGCCAACTGTAGCCGAACCAACTGCCAAAGAGCTAATCGTTCGATTGGAAGAAAGAAAGCGGATATTAGTATAAAGAGAGTCAAAAGCTTCTATAAATTCCGCAGCATTTTTCTTATTACCCTCTTTTCTTTCCAGATAAGCATAGGCATTAGCAATAGAAGGGGGCAATTTTCTAGCATTTTTGTCCAGAGGAATTGCTCCTAATAAAGGTGCTTCAACCGCATCTTTAACATCATCAGCACAGTAGAAAATATTGCGGAACTTTTCAATAAGGATAGCAGCTCCCAGACCCAAAACTAGCGCTCCAACAATTGCCATCATTAATTTGTTTTTAGCTTTCGAGGCAACTGGAATCAGGTTGCCCTTCTCATCTCGCGGTATGCCTGGTTCAGAAATTATTTCCCAAGGTACTTGGCTTTGAGCTGCTTGGACGCGCAGAGTTTCCCGCTGACTTAAAAGTTGATCGCGGGTGCGGGCAGCTACTTCTAATTGCTGTTGCAGTTCGTTGTAGCGGCGGGCTATAGTGGGGAATTCTGTTGCTTGTCGGTTTAAATTATTTTTAGTTTGGGTGATTGCTTGAAGGCGAGCTTCTAAGACTTCAACTTGGTTAGCAGTATCCACCAATTGTTTAATCAAGCCTATGCGAATAGAATTTTGAAAATTTTGAACTTTAGAATTAGCTTGAGTGCCGACTAAATTTTGCCCCAAAATTCTATCAGTTTGCTGGTTGAGCAAAGCTACTAAATTTGCCCGCTTGCGCTCTAAAGCTTCCACTATAGGGTTAGCAGATTTAAAACGAGCTGTTTCTACAGCAATCTGACCTTCTACTTCCTTAACCTTGGTCAGCAACTCTTTATATTGAGGCTCTTCGCTTAAAGCTGAAGCGGCAATAGCTTCATTTGGTGTAAAATCTAATTGTTTTTGCAAGTTAGCGTACAGCGTTTTCTGTTCTTGCAGTAGCCTTTGAGTTTCTAACTCTAAAGTTTCTACGGCACGAACTTGCTGGATTAATTGCGCGCCTTGTTCTTGAGGATTGGTAATCTTTTGCTTCTCCTGTATCACCTGTAACTCCGATTTCAGGCTGTTTACGCGCTTATTGAGTCCCGGAAGCTGGTCTTCAATAAATTTAACACCTTCACCAATCCGAGTCTTGCGTTCATCAAGACTGTACTTTAAATATTTCTTTTTAGTTTCTTGTAAAACGAACTCAATTAATTTAGGGTCATCCCCCATGAAGCGAACTTGCAAAATTTTAGTGAGCGTCATCTGATCTTCTCCCATCCGCAAAACAATTAATTCTTTTTCAAGAATTTTTTCTGTAACTTTTGGATATCGTTTTTGGACTTGTTTTGCAATAGCAGAAAGCATCTGAGGACTCTTGAGAATTTCAAGTTGAGTTGCGTAGTCCAAACTAAAAAAATCTCGATTAGGTACTCCTCCCCCCTCGCTGCGATTGGCTAGGGCAGCGGGGTCAGCAATTCTTGCCTCCGTTGTCACGGGTTCCACTAGCATCCGAAAATCGCCTTGATATGTTTTCTTGCCTCCCTGGATCTGATAAACAGCTCCAGCGCCCACTAGACCTATAATCCCAATAATGATGAGGGCTTGTCGCTGAAAAGTCCTCAACAACGGTTTAACATTCAATCCTTTCTGAGGCTGCGCGCTTAACTCTTCTCCCTCGTCAACGGAAAATTGCTGCACCTGTCGGCTCTGGTTGCTAATGGGTACGATATGAGCGTCCTGTTCTCTTTCCATGTTGACCTCTTGGATATTGTGTGGGTAAAATCAGCTTTCTTCTGCGAGCCTTCGGGTTGATACTTTGAGCATTGGCTTAAGGATATCACACGAAATTATTGGTTGGTCGAGCCCACTTCCTTCTAATAGTTCTCACTCTTTTCACATAGTATACAAAAATAACTAAATCCCTATGCTATGCCCGCGGCAAAAGTTCTTTTACAACTGCTGGATAGTTATATCAGACTGCATTTGAGTCTGCTGCGTTGTGCTTGTATTTAAGGTTTCCGGGCGAGGAAGCCAACTTTTTCAGGTGTCGCTCAGCTTCGCGACAGGGAACTCAATAACTTTACTAAACTTTTACAATTGACTGTAACACCTGAGCCACCACTTGCGCTGGTATTGGTTTTTCTTCTATGCCATTTTTCGGTTCGCAGTCAACTGCAGAAGCATATGTTAACTTACTACTTAACTGACAGGCTAAAACGTTTGGCATTTTCTATGTAGATATAATTAGTAACATTCAGCAAATTTTTGGAACGGCAACTAATCGAATCAATTTCCGAGAAAAATCTGTCTCTTCTCTTAATTATAAACTTTTTGAGTAGCTGGGTGACTGTTGAAGTTGATCGGCTTACTCATCGTCCTCCTTATATCACACACTACTCTCAATAGTGTGCAACCGACATAAAATTTAATAATTTGTTTTTTCAGGATTGATAGACATCTCGAACAACTCAAGCCTTGTCGGTTTTTCTACCGGGGCGGATGGTGCTGCGCTATTTATGCTTTTTAGTATACAAACTAGGTTTTGGGTTCGGGGGCTATTACTAAAACAATCGCTTTTATTAGCCCTCCGAGCGAAAGCAATAGCAATCCTTTCGGTAAACGCGCAACAGTTTTTTTATTAACCGATGCAATAAGAAGATGACACATTGTTAAATAAAAAAAGAGTTCGCACCGCATAGGAGGATTGCTATTGCTTTCGCTCGGATTAACTATTGGTAGTTATTGTTTTTTGATTTTACTAATTACCAACTACTTTTTATTAGCGCTTACTGCTTTTGTGCTTTTCTTTCTCGAAGTTTCAACAAAATTTCTGCATGAACTTCGCGGGTTATGGGATAAAAATATGTGAGAATCATGCCAGCTATTAAAGCAATTGTGGGCAGCGGTCCGATCGCAACTCGAATGGCAAAGAGTGCAGAATCTGGTTGTACGGGTGTTGGCTGTCCCGGAACTGTAGATAGAAATCCAGCTCCTTCTAATGCTTGGCCTACCAACCACAAACCCACTGCCAATCCGATTTTTTGCAGCAATACCATAAACGAATAGAAAACGCCTTCGCGTCTTTCTCCTGTTTGCAGTTCGTCGAGTTCGATCACATCCGGTATCATCGACCAAGGTATTAGATAAGCCGTGGAAACTCCGACACCTGCCATGACTGCTAATAGGTACATCTGCAATACTTGTCCTGGTTGGAGGAAAAACAGTCCAGCTTGGGCAATAATCCACAAACTCATGCCCATAAAATATACGGCTTTTTTGCCGTATCTCTCGCTGACTTTACTCCAAACAAATAGCATGATTAATGCAGTGCCTTGAACTGCGATCGCAACTAAGCTAAAAACGTACTGTGGCTGTTGCATCCAGTTAACAACAAAGTAGGGAATAATAGTAGCAGTCAACTGCACTCCCAGCCAAGAAAAAAGATAAATTCCAATTACGTACAAAAAAGGGCGATTGCTAAATGCAATCTGCAACTGTTCTTTCAGTGGCAAGGATGTAGAATTATCGAGTTCTGCGTTTTCTAGTAGTTGAGCTGCGACGTGCTTGCGAGTTCCCAAAACGCACCAGTACAAAGGTAAGACAGAGATAACAGCAGAGATTGCACCTAAGACTAAATATTGTTGATTCGGGTTCTTGTCAAATACAGCAAAGATAATTAGAGCTAAGATTAATGAAAAGATGCTGCCGCCAATGGAGAAAGCAAATCGAAAACTATTAAGGCTAGTGCGTTCGTTGTAGTCTTGAGTAAGTTCTGGGGTCAGGGCAGTGTAGGGAAGATTGACAGCCGTGTAGGCGGTGTTGAACAAAATGCTGATCGCAACATAGTACCAAAATAACACTGTGTGATCCGTGCTAGGTACAATCCACTGCAATAAGAAGAATATGCCGAAGGGAATGCCACCATATACTATCCAAGGATATCGGCGGCCCCAAGGATGAGAAGTGCGATCGCTCAAAACCCCCACAATCGGGTCGTTTATAGCATCCCAAACCTTGCCTATCACCAAAATATTGCTAGCTAAGCCAGCAGGTAAACCAGCGACATTGGTAAAGAAAACTAGCAGGTAAAATGCCAAAACATTAGCGGTAATTGCCGGGCCGAGATCGCCTGCACCGTAAGCTAATTTTGTCGAGAGGCTGAGTTTTGGTGTTCTGGGGTTGTCGGCGGCTGGTTGAGGCGGGGAAATGTTGCTCATAAACTTTGATTTCGGGATTTTTTGGCAGTCACAGTCTTTCCAGTAGGAGTATAACTCGCGCTACGCCCTAATACTAAGTTTTTTGTAGCGATCGGGACAAGCTTGAAGATTTGGTAATTGATAATTGGTAATTGGTAATTGATAGGTTGGTGGGGGCAGGTTTACGAGATTATTGGTCTTAGGCAATTATTCTTGGTAAAACCTGCCCCTACTTAAGGAAACAGTTGCGAAATCTGAACTTCTATTTCTGGAAATGCCAGCATTGACAAAACATCATCTTCATTAAATACTGTTTCTTGCCGGTAGTCTGCCTCGCCCGGTTCGCGAAAAACATAAACTTGTCGCGTGTTAATATCAAGTATCCAATAATCAGTAATTCCCGCCTTAGCATAAGCCGGTGCTTTTCGCTTGCGGTCTGTTTCTAAGGTGGTATCAGCTATTTCTACTAATAAGAAAATGTTGGCGGGTGCGGGATGAAAATCTTGGTACAGCCGAGGGTCGATTTGCACTACAGCAATATCCGGTTCTGGTTCTGAATTATAGCTTAGAGCGATCGGGTCTTGGATGCGAATTAAAGCAAGTCCTGCCAGCAGATTTCTAAGATAGTCGGCTGCACAGAGATTAGTTGCTGCGTGGGGAGGATTTTTTGCACTCATTGAAATAATTTGCCCGTCAATTAATTCGACTCGTTCATCGGGATTGAGAATGCCTGTTTCGGTCATGCGGCGATATTCCTCTACAGTCCACAAGCGTAAATCTGTTACAGTCATGGCACAATTTCCTTGGGCGATATTATCTATTATCGATTCACATTCTAGTTTTTCTTAAATTACTCGGTCAACAATCTAGATTTTGTTGTAATTGCTCCCACACACCACAAAATGGCATTGACAATCTCCGATCGCTGAATATCTTCGGCGTCTAAAAAACTTGCAAACTCTTCCTCAATATTCAAATGGTCTGCAAAATCATAAAGTATGCGCTTGTATTCAGTTGGCATCGGTATTAAAGTAGCTTTCACTAAATCGAAAAGCGTGTTCAAACAGTTGAGGATAGTAGCTGACTCGTCAAAATCTTCGGCATCGAGCAAGTACAGCGTTTCCGCAATGTCGCAAATAGCGTCTATTTGTGTGGGTGGCTTTCCCAGTTTGCTGACATCGATATGGCACAATTTGAGAGCGTTAATCGCTAGTTCTGGACGCGTAAAAAATACAAGTTGACCGCCGGCTACTAAGGGCGGCTCTTGTTCTCCATAGACAATTAGAGTATATAGATTTGGTATTTCGGTGCCGGGGTCGATCCGAAAACCAAACAGCCACAACAATTTTTCTGTATTTGGGTTTGCTGTTTGCAGTGTTGTTGGAAAATTGTTTGGTTCTGACATTAATTTTTAATCCTTAAAATACGCTCTTAAACTCGGTTTCTACGCAAATTTTTTGTTTTTGTGATAAATCTAGAGATAAACCGGGTTAATAAGGCAAGAGGGCGTAATCTTTTTCCTATAAATTTTGCTGGATTATGTCGCAGCATTCGGCAACAGTTGCTCTTTTTTCCATTGCTGATACTAGGGCTTCGTAAGCTGATTTGTGGCTTTCAATCAGGTTTTTTGCTCGCAGCAAACCCCAGTTTTGTTTGAGTTGAATCTCTGAACTGGGACGGCGCAGCTGTGTTAAAATTGCACTAATTTTTGTGCGGTCTTCTGCTCCTCCTTGTGCGCTGCCGTAAACAAATTTTTCGGCGACTATTCCGGCCATCCACACGGTGCAGTATTGGTCTAAAAGTTGGGCGGAAAGAGTGCTGCTTTGGAGTTGAGATGCTAATTGTTCGTCTTCAAATCGGACGCCGCCTTGGGCTGTTTGACCTTGTTTAAATGCTTCCCAAGCGTTGAGGGCGTAGCTGGTTACGGGAATTCCCAAGAGGTGGGCGACTAGGAAGTGTCCGGCTTCGTGATGAAGGATACGATCGCGCTTTTGTTTGGAAGTTCCCCCCAGCCAATCTAATAAAATAGTACCGCCTTGACCTTGCCACTGGAAACTGTCAAGGGTGGCTAGCCCCAACAGGCAAAAAGTGGCGATCGCAGGTACGGCTTCTGGCAAGTTGAATAGGGGCCCCAACAATATTGAAACGGTGATGGCAAAGATAGAAATAGCGATAATATTCAAAGAAGTGTCTTTCATAATGGCGAAGGGCTAACTGGGAATTGGTAATGGGTAATTTGTAATAGGGAATTGGTAATGGGAATGGGTTTTAGAGGTAAACTCAGGTACGATCGCGCGATCGGTTTGGCAGCGTCGGGTCGATCGCAGCAGCCGGGACTTCCGACAAAAACACCACCTTCCAGTTTGACTGAAAATTGCCCCTCCGAAGCCACCGATATTAAAAAGATATTAAAATAAATCAAAGTCCAGTAAAAGTGTTAGTGGAATCCTTCATGTCAGTTTTGGCAGCGATCGCAGTTTTAGGTATCTTGATTGTCGTTCACGAACTCGGCCACTTCTTGGCGGCGAGACTTCAACACATCCACGTCAACCGCTTCTCCATCGGTTTCGGGCCAATCCTCTGGAAGTACCAAGGCCCGGAAACTGAATACGCCCTCCGCGCCTTTCCCCTGGGAGGTTTCGTGGGTTTCCCGGACGACGATCCCGAAAGTACAATTCCCCCAAATGACCCGAATTTGCTCAAAAATCGCCCCGTGCTCGATCGGGCGATCGTCATTAGTGCAGGGGTAATTGCCAACTTAATTTTTGCTTATTTCCTGCTGGTGGTGCAATTGACCACTGTCGGCGCGGCAGAAATGAACTACCTACCGGGAGTTAAAGTCCCGGAAGTCGCTGCGGAAGTCAGTTCGGCCGCCAAACAAGCGGGAATTCGATCGGGCGACGTTGTTCTGTCTGTTGACGGCAAGGAATTGGGCGCTTCCCGCGAAGCAGTCAAATTATTGGTCACAGCAATCCAAGATCATCCCAACCAACCCCTAGCGTTGGAAATTCAGCGCCAAGAACAAAAATTTGTGGTGACAGTAACTCCTGAAGAGTCGCCCGACGGCAAAGGTCGCATTGGTGTGCAGCTAACTTCTAACGGCACTGTGGTGCGGCAGAGGGCCGGAATTGTAGAGGCGTTTAGCAAGGCCGCCAAAGAATTTGAGCGGATTGTGGTGCTGACGGTTCAAGGTTTCGGGCAGTTACTTAGCAATTTCAGCCAGACTGCCGACAAGTTGTCCGGGCCTGTGGCGATTGTGGCGATTGGTGCAGGGATTGCCAAATCAGATGCTGCGAGTTTGTTTCAATATGCGGTGTTAATTAGCGTCAATTTGGCTGTGATTAATATCTTGCCTTTACCTGCTTTGGACGGCGGTCAGCTAGCTTTTCTGTTAATAGAAGGACTGCGGGGCAAGCCTCTGCCGAACCGCATTCAGGAAAATGTCATGCAGACTGGTTTGGTGTTGTTGCTGGGTTTGGGAGTTTTCTTGATTATTCGCGATACTGCTAATTTGGCTGGATTTGATTTGCGAAATTTCATGCAATAGTAAATGAAGGCAGAGGGAAGAAGGCAGAAGGCAGAAGGAAGAATTATGTCTAGTTTTTCTTTTTCCTATTTTCCTATTTTTCCTTCTTCTTTTTTTCCTACTCAAGCGAGGCATATCCTATGGTTATGGGTTCCCCGGTCGTGCCTGGTGGGAACCAGTTAAAAACAAATAACAAATGAGTAATGACTACTGATGACTAATGACTACTGACTAATGACTAAAAAGTTAAGTTTAAAACAACGATCGCTCGAAATTCTGATTCGCCTCAAACGCCTCTATCCAGAAGCTCCTTGCACTCTCAACTACGAAACTCCCGTGCAGTTGCTGGTGGCGACTATTCTCTCGGCTCAGTGTACGGACGATCGAGTAAATTTGGTAACGCCGGCTTTGTTTAAGCGTTTCCCCGATGCGGTGGCTTTGGCAAATGCTGATATAGAAGAACTAGAAAGTCTGGTGCGATCGACTGGTTTCTACCGCAATAAGTCTAAAAATATTAAAGGTGCTTGTCAGGCGATCGTCAATAAATTTAACAATCAAGTACCGCAGCGGATGGAACTGCTGCTAGAATTGCCCGGAGTTGCCCGCAAAACGGCTAATGTCGTTCTCGCTCACGCTTTTGGTATTAATATGGGCGTGACCGTAGACACTCACGTCAAACGTTTGACTCAGCGGTTGGGATTGACCGAACATACCGATCCTACAAAAATAGAGCGGGATTTGATGATATTGTTGCCGCAGCCGGATTGGGAAAATTGGTCGATTCGGTTAGTTTATCACGGCAGGGCAGTTTGTAATGCGAGAAATCCGGCTTGCAATATTTGTGAACTTGCAGATTTGTGTCCTTCTGCTAATATTACGCACGGGTGCGTCAGTGCCGAGGCTAGCAACTAGCATTAAAATATAGAATCTGAGGCACATTACAATTGCTGAAATGAAGAGTTTATAAATGAACTCGCTCGGTCGCTCGTTTTTTGAGTTTGCTATAATTATTGTCAACAGCTTAATGCTAAGGAAGTAAGTATATGAGTATTGCGATTTCCCTCAGTCCAGAAATAGAGGCACTACTTCGTGAAAAAGCGAATCGGGAAGGACAAGATATTAGCCTTGTTGCGGCCCAATTGCTAACTCGGATATTAGAATGGGAAGCCCGAGACTCTGAAGAAGCTATTGAGGGTATTCAGGAGGGGTTAAATGATTTTGAGTTAGGACGGTTTCGTTCTTTTGATGAATTTGCTAAATCACAGCGCACCAAGTACAGTTTTCCAACAAACTGATGAGATATCTCATTGAAATTTCTAGCGTTGCAGAAGCACAAGCGGATAGTGCATTCCTGCTATTATCTCAGATGACATCACCAGAGAAAGCAAGGGAGTGGTATGAGGGATTGCTGAAGGCGATCGAGTCTTTATCAGCGATGCCCAAACGTTGTCCTATCGCCAGGGAAAATCAATACTTCAGTAAAGAAATTAGGCAGTTACTTTATGGTAAAGGGCGCAACTCATACCGCATTCTTTTCACTATTGCCGAAAGTGAAGATGTGTCCGCAGTTCGCATCCTCCACATTCGACACGCTGCACAACAAACTCTTGGCGAGAACCAGGAGTAGTTCCTAGGGTGCGTCAGCTCGAATTCGAGCAACTGTCGATCGCACAATATTAGCTGAGGCACCCTGCAAATGAGATAAGTTGTTATGTGTAAATAAAAATATTTAAAATTAAAGTTATCCAAAAAGACAAAAATATAGTAAAATAGTAGATTGTGATTAATCTAAGGATATCAACAGATTATGGCTAAGAAGAGCATGGTCGAGCGCGAGAAAAAGCGCCAGCGACTCGTAGACAAGTACGCCGACAAGCGGGAAGACCTCAAAGACCAGTTTGACCAAGCTACCAATCAGATGGACAAAATGGCGATTCACCGCCAACTGCAACAGCTACCTCGCAGCAGTTCGCGGACTCGCTTGCGGAACCGCTGCTGGGCAACTGGACGGCCCAGAGGTTACTATCGTGACTTCGGACTGTCTCGCAACATGATGCGAGAAATGGCTCACGAAGGTCTTTTGCCCGGTGTTGTGAAGTCTAGCTGGTAGCACGAGAAAGAAGGAAGAAGGAAGAAGGAAGAAGAAAGAAAAAAACTCACAATTAATCGGCAGGATTAGGTTTGGGGTTGATTTTTGTTTCAGACTTATGAGTTAAATTTTCCTCCTTCTTGCTTCACTGACCACAGCATTTATCGATGCCGAGACTTTCGAGTAACAAGTCGCTGACGGCATTGGCGATCGCAAATTCGCCGTAGAAGCTTTTAGAAAAATCATAGGCCTGCATTTCGGTGACGATCGCAATTACGAGGCTGCCCAAGTCGTTTTCCCCTTCCATGCGCTGGCGGACATAGATTTGGGCAGCCCTTTTAGCTATTTGCTGGTTGGCTGCTTCTGGGATAAACTCGGAGTCTAGCCATGCCAGCAGCGTTTGTTGGAGCCATTGGCCTTCTTGTTCGGGGTTTTGGGCGGGCGGTAAGGTAATAGGTTCAATGATTTCAGACATGATTATTCCTAATTGCTAATGTTGACTTTGAAAAGTTAACTGAGAAATGACAACTGATAAATATATGCAATATGATATACCGACAATTATACAAGGATATGCCCAAGGCTATTTCTTGATGGCAAATGACGGCGAGGAAAGTTTGGGGTGGTATTCGAGCCGTCAGCGGGCGCTGATTCCCCTGGATGAAAGATTTACCTATCCGAAATCCCTGCGTCGCCAAATCAATCAAAATCGATTTTCGGTGGCTGTGAACCGCGATTTTGGGGCGGTGGTTGAGGGTTGTGCCGATCGCGAAACGACTTGGATTTCTAAGGAGCTCAAGAAGATTTACTGGGGTTTGTATGAGGCCGGTTGGGCTTACAGCTTCGAGACTTGGTGCGGCGACGAATTGGCGGGCGGTATTCTCGGATTGTCGATCGGCGGTGCGTTTATTGGGGAGTCGATGTTTTACCGAATTCCCGAGGGTTCTAAGGTGGCGATGGTGAAGTTGGTGGAGAGATTGCGCAATCGATCTTATCTAATTTTCGACGCTCAAATGAACAATCCGCACTTAGAAAGATTCGGCGCTTATACTATTAAAGAAAAACTGTACAACACTCTTTTGCAAGCAGCTTTGAAGCGCCGCTGCTCGCTATTTTGAATATTTTTTCATTCGGGAAAAGGCAGTACCGTGTCCGACCCCAGTAGCGGCTTCAAACAATAGTATAATTAAGCTGAGATACTTCTCGGAGACAACCACAATGCAAGTCACAACAGAAGAAATTATTTATCCATGCAGCGACGGTCAACCGATGGCAGATAGCACAATTCAATACAAATTAATTGTCACCATCAAAGAAGGTTGCGAGTCGCTGTTGAAAGATGACCCAAACGTGTTTATAGCCGCCGATTTACTGTGGTATCCGGTTGAGGGTAGAACAGATATTTCTCAAGCGCCCGATGTAATGGTGGTATTTGGGAGGCAAAAGGGCGATCGGCGTTCTTACCTACAATTTCGTGAAGATAATATGCCTCCCCAAGTCGTGTTTGAGATTCGCTCTTTCAGCGACAGCCAAATAAAAATGAACAAGAAATTTTCATTTTACAATCGCTACGGAGTTGAGGAGTATTACCTTTATGACCCAGCACAAAATGAGTTGACAGGTTGGCGAAGAATTGAAGGAATGTTAGAAGTAATTGAACCTATGGAGGGCTGGATAAGTCCAAGATTGGGAGTGCGGTTTGAGTTGGGTTCGGAAGGGTTAGAAATTTATCGACCTGATGGACAAAAGTTTCTTTCCTATTCCGAATTAGATGAACAGCGAGAATTAGAGCGACGGCGCGCAGAACAAGAATTTCAGCGTGCCGAAGAAGCTTCGCAGCGTGCCGAACAAGAAGCTCAAAAAGCGGAACGTTTAGCCGCCAAACTGCGGTAATTGAACATCGATCCTGATAGCATCTAAGCTCTAACTAGGAGAATAAACCCGGTTTGTCAAAGAAATCGGGTTTCTGGGGATTGCAGTTATTTACTTTTTTCAGGGCGAACCGGGATATTTGGTCGATCGCCCCCAGCTCAAATTACTTATACTACAATATATAATACAGATATTCGAGCCAAAATCCTTGGTACTCAGAAAAATCCTAATCGATACCCCTTGAATGTGCAAAAATATTCAAGCAAACATTAGTAAATTATAAAAGGAGAAATTGTTGTGGATTCAAGATATAACCCCCAATCCATAGAAGAAAAATGGCAGCAGACATGGGCTGAGCAAAACTTAGACCAGATGCCAGAAGATACCCAAAAGCCTAAATTTTATGCCTTATCCATGTTCCCCTACCCGTCGGGAAACCTGCACATGGGCCACGTCCGCAACTACACAATCATCGATGTAATTGCCAGACTCAAGCGAATGCAAGGTTATCGCGTATTGAATCCGATGGGATGGGACGCTTTTGGTTTGCCCGCAGAAAATGCAGCTATCGAGCGAGGAATTCCCCCTGCACAATGGACTTATCAAAACATTGCCCAAATGAAAGGCTTATTTCGCCGGCTGGGTATTTCTTTCGACTGGACAAAAGAAGTTACAACTTGTTCTCCCGATTATTATCGGTGGACTCAATGGATTTTCTTGCAATTTTTAGAAGCAGGATTAGCTTATCAAAAAGAAGCGGCAGTTAATTGGGACCCCATAGACCAAACAGTTTTAGCAAACGAACAAGTAGATAACGAAGGTCGTTCCTGGCGTTCCGGTGCTAAAGTCGAGCGCAAATTATTGCGGCAGTGGTTCCTCAAAATTACCGATTACGCCGAACAGTTATTAAACGACTTAGACAAATTGCCAGATTGGCCAGAAAGAGTCAAATTAATGCAAGCCAACTGGATCGGCAAATCAGTCGGCGCTTACTTAGAATTTCCGATTGTCGGAATGGATGAAAAAATCGCCGTTTTCACCACACGTCCCGATACAGTTTACGGTGTCAGTTACGTTGTTTTAGCACCGGAACATCCACTAACTCAGCGCGTAACAACCGAAGATAGAAAAGCGGCCGTAGAAACCTTCATCAAAGAAGTCGCCGCCCAAAGCGAGATCGATCGCACAGCCGAAGACAAACCAAAGCGCGGCATCCCCACAGGCGGCAAAGCAATCAATCCTTTCAACGGCGAAGAAATCCCCATTTGGATTGCCGATTATGTGCTGTACGAATACGGCACCGGCGCAGTCATGGGAGTACCCGCCCACGACACGCGAGATTTCAAATTTGCCAATCAATATCAACTGCCAATTAAAGTAGTAATTGTGGATGATGATGAAGTTCCGCTGACCGAAGCTTACACCGAACCTGGGATTATGATTAATTCCGAAAGCTTCAACGGCATGGATTCAATTAAAGGCAAAGCAGCGATTATTCACCATGCCGAAAATGCAGGTTATGGCAAAGCCAGAATCCAATACCGCTTGAGAGATTGGTTGATTTCTAGACAGCGTTATTGGGGCGCCCCGATTCCCGTAATTCACTGTCCCACCTGCGGCACAGTACCCGTCCCTCAATCAGATTTACCCGTGTTGTTGCCGGAAAATGTAGAATTTACTGGCAAAGGTTCGCCATTGGCAAAGATGGAAGAATGGGTAAACGTTCCTTGTCCGAGTTGCGGCACTCCGGCGAAGCGCGAAACAGATACGATGGATACTTTTATCGATTCTTCGTGGTATTTCTTGCGCTATCCCGATGCTCAAAATCAAGAGCAAGTCTTCGATACGGCAAAGACAAATGATTGGATGCCCGTAGACCAATATGTCGGCGGCATCGAACACGCCATCTTGCACTTACTGTATTCGCGGTTCTTTACCAAGGTTTTGCGCGATCGGGGTTTGATCGATTGTGACGAACCATTTAAACGCCTGTTAACTCAAGGCATGGTGCAAGCAATGGCATACAAAAACCCCGTTACTGGCAAATACGTTCCCCCAGCAGATATAGACCCCGCAAATCCAAAAGATCCTGAAACTGGTGAAGCTTTAGAAGTCTTCTACGAGAAGATGTCAAAATCAAAATATAACGGCGTTGACCCCTTGCAAGTTATGGGAAAATATGGGGTAGATACGGCGCGGATGTTTATTTTATTCAAAGCGCCGCCAGAGAAGGATTTGGAGTGGGACGACGCTGATGTGGAAGGGCAATTTCGCTTTTTAAATCGCGTTTGGCGCGTGGTTACAGAGTTTGCTGGACGAGTCCCTGCCACCCCCGATCAAGCAGGAGAGAATGCTGAATTAAGCAAAATTGAGAAGGATTTACGGCGGGCAATTCACACTGCAATTAAGGAAGTTAGCGAAGATTTAGAGGGCGACTATCAGTTCAATACTGCTGTTTCTGAAATGATGAAACTCAGCAATGCTTTGAATGATGCTAAGTGTAAAGATTCGCCAATTTATGCAGAAGGAATTAACACTTTGATTCGCTTGTTAGCGCCTTTTGCACCGCATATAGCTGATGAGTTGTGGCACAATACTGGTAACAGTGAATCTGTGCATACGCAAAGTTGGCCGGCTGTCGATCCATCTGCATTAGTTACCGATGAAATTACGCTGGTAATTCAAGTTATGGGCAAGACTCGCGGCATAATTCAAGTGCCTTCTGGTGCTGATAAAGCTGCTTTGGAAAAGTTTGCTCGCGAGTCGGAATTGGCCAAGCGTCACCTAGAAGGTAAGGAGATTAAAAAGGTAATTGTGGTGCCTGGAAAATTGGTTAATTTCGTGGTAGCTGGATAAAGATGAGAAACCCGGTTTCTTCAATAAACCGGGTTTTTAATACTTGAAGTTAAGAATTAGCCCTGCCAAAAATGAGCAAGCTAAACAAAACCAAAAAACGTTTTTTGAGAGGGCTATTGTGTTTAGGAAAACTTTGGGCGATCGCCTACATTGCTTCCTGTATACTCTTGTTTTTTCTGCAAACTCGTTTGATCTTTCAGCCAACACCTACAATCGCCAAAACACCAGATGCTTTTAACATCGCTTACCAAGAAGTTTGGTTGCCAGTTAAGGGTCGATCGCGCAAAATTGAAAAACTTCACGGTTGGTGGCTGCCCGCCGCAAACCGACAATCATTAGGAACTTTATTGTACCTGCACGGCAGGGGTTTGAACATCGGTGCGAATATCGCTCAATCTTACCGCTTTCGGCAATTGGGTTTTTCTGTATTGCTGATTGATTACCGGGGTTACGGCCGCAGTCAAGGCAGCTTTCCCAGCGAATATCGGCTATATGAAGATGCGGAAACCGCTTATAATTATTTAGTTAAGCAGCGGCAACTGTTGCCTAGCCAAATTTTATTTTATGGTCATTCAATGGGAGGTGCTGTTGCTATTAAGTTAGCAATAAGGCATCCAGAAGCTGCTTGTTTGATTGTCCACAATTCGTTTACTTCTATGGTGGATATGGTGGAAAATAATGCTTATATGCGATTTTTTCCGGTGCGGTTGTTGCTGACGCAAAGGTTTGATTCTATTGCTAAGGTTAAATCACTGCGAATGCCGATTTTGTTTGTTCACGGGATTGCCGATTCTTTTGTTCCTGCTACTATGAGCAAAAAGTTATATGCTAGTTCTCCTGAATATAAAAAAATTTTGCTAGTTCCTAATGCTAGGCACAATAATGGAGATGCTTTTTTTAATAATCCCGAATATCGCCAAACTATTGTGGATTTTGCCGAAAAAGTAATCGATCGAAAAAAACTATGACTTACGCACTCCGCCTTCATAACCGGGTTTTTCACCGCATCTGCTGGTGACAACAAAGTATTTTCGTAAAAAACCCGGTTTCCGATCGCCCATGCGTAAGTCCTATTTAATTGTTAGTTTCAAAAAGCAATTGCACGATCGCTCCGCATTCCAATTTTAAGACAGATTGAGCGCTGCCGCCATTAACGGCAATTTCTACCCAACCGTCAGAATCAGTTATGGCAATTAAATCGCCCGGTTCGCTGTCGCTGTAGGTTTTACCGCTGGGGATGCGAATTGCATCAAAACTATTGCTAATTGTCACTGACCAATTGTTACCTATAATGCAATTATTGGGGATATTAGTAATTAGATTGCCGAAGCGATCGACATATTGAACACAGCCATCTATACCTGTGGCTGTAACGGCACAATTTGGTATTTCTAACTGCACTAAACTTGCAGGGTCGATCGCATCTCCCAACTCTTCCAACGCCACCCCGTTCGCCAAGTGAGCGCCCGCTGCAGCGAAAATATCGCGACCGTGGAAAGTGCTGCTGGGTTGAGGTGTGCGCCAGTATTTGGGGTTGGTGAGTTCGACAGAGGATCTCGCACTTTCCCGACTCAACACCCCGCTAAACAACCCGTTATCCGGTCCGACAAGAAAGCAATTAGCACATTTAACCGCAACCCCGCGTCTCTTGCTTCCCACACCCGGATCGACGACAGCAATATGTACGGTTTCCGGCGGAAAATAAGCAAAAGCAGTCATCAAACAAAACCTCGCCGCCGCAATATTTTGAGATGGTATTTGGTGCGTAATGTCAATGACTTTTAACTGCGGGTTAATTTGGGCGATCGTACCTTTCATCACTCCCACATAAACATCGCTTAATCCAAAATCCGTCAGCAGAGTTATAATTCTATTTTTAGACATATATCCACAGGTAAGAATATGGTAGCGCAGTGGGAAAATTTTCTGCAAAACTTGGGAGAATGGCACGGTTCCTTCACTCAGCTATCAATGCGAGGAGAGGTACTTCAGGATACTCCTAGCATTATTTCTCTCGAAGGTTTCAATGACAACAAAACAGTGCGATTGAAACTCCGTCGCTTTTCCCCAAATCCTAGCGGTGTCGGCGAACCAGAAGTGAGCGAACTTGTTCGAGAATATCAGGGTTTGGGACGGGATATCTTGTTTTTTGAAAATGGAGCTTTTTCTCAGGGTACTATTCAACTAGCGCCTTATTCTGAGTGCGGTGCCGAGTTTGGTTTTATCTACAATTATCGCCGATTGCGCTTCGTTCAGCTATACAATACCGACGGCAATTTATCAAACCTTACCTTAATTCGGGAAAAACAGCCGGATAAAAATGTCCCCGAACGTCCGCCTTTAACTGTTGAGGCTTTGCTGGGAGAGTGGCAGGGTGAAGCCGTGACAATGTATCCAGATGGGCGTTCTCCTGACATTTATTCAACCAAAATGCAATTGCATTTAGAAAGTAGCGATCGCCTAGTGCAGAAAATTACTTTTGGCAGTAATGCTACTGTTATCACTTCTAGCGCCAGCATTGACGGTTCAGTTCTGCACTTTAACGAAGGTGCTTCCCCCGTGCAAGTTGTGCTCCTTCCTGACGGCGGTTCTTGCACTTTACCTGTTAAGATTGAATCCAGAAAACCTATATTTTTCGAGGCTGGTTGGTTGGTAGAACCTCACTTACGGTTTCGGATGATTCGCAGTTACAATGAGCGGGGTGAATGGGTAAGTTTGACTTTAGTTACTGAACGCAAAGTTAGTCATTAATTAGTATGAGCTGGTTCACAAACACTCTTTAATTTCCACCCATAATCTACATAAACCCGCCCCATTTAGGGCGGACAAAAGTTTATGTATCTGCGAGTTTTATTCGCCGGATTTTGTTTCCTGGGTTTGCGATTGAATCACCGCACTCCAGTCATCATTATTAACAGCCGCTTCCAAATCTTTAGCGCGCTTGCCGTCACTTTGGACTGCGGTTTCTAACTCTTTGGTAAGACTGGAATCTGCCATTGCTTTTCGCAATTTCAGCTTCTTTTCCTCATAAGCTTTTTGTTCCTCCGCAGACATTGCCGATCGCGCCGCTTGACCTACTGTACTCGCCCACATTTCGCTTTCAGCACCGTTTCCAGGCGGAATACTGCCAATTTCTGCTATCCAAGCATCCCGCAAACTTTCCATTTCTTCCCGCTTCGGGAATTTGAAAGTTTGCACGCGCAGGAAAGCACAATTTTCGGCGCCATTTTGGGCGATGTGACCGTTGATTGAAAGCAGGATATTTCGCGAATAACCGATAAACTTAGTGTTGCGGGAAGTGTCCATTACAGCGTAAACGCCGGCGACTTTCGCGTTAGTTGCCAAATCGCGCCATGTATCTATTGACATTACTTGCGTGCCGTCATTTTCTATTTCAGAAATAGCGGCTGCTGCGCTGTGTTCTGAGTCGGAACTGTATAAAAAGTTGTGCAGTCCTTCATGGGCAACAGGTACGTTTTGATGTTCAATTGCTACGTCTCGATCGGCATTCACTTGATTAGCTTCCATAAAACCCAATTCCTCAAAAAATGTCAACTTTACTCATTAAATTCGACTTTCAGGGGCGGGCTTTCCGACCCACCCCACAATAAAGTTCTGTTTGTGAAACAGGCAGAAAAGCCTGTTCTATTGTTTTTTTTGCCCTTATATACTTAACTTGCGGCAATTTGTTGCAATTCCTCGTCAGTCAATTTAACTTCGAGCGCCCGCACAGAGTCCTCAATACTCGATACTTTGGTCGCACCGGGAATCGGAACGATGCAGGGCGATTGAGCCATTAACCAAGCTAATACTATACAGTAAACTGAAACGTTTTTTTCTGCGGCTAATTTGGCGATCGCGGGTATATCTTGCAAGCTGGTGACGCGGCGGCTTCCTCCCAAAGGACTCCAGGGAAAAAATGTCAGTTTTTCGGTTTCGCAATATTCCAGAACGCCGTCTGATTCCGGCTGTCTGTGCCACGGATTGTACTGATTCTGCACAGAGACAATTTCTACTGTATCGCGGGCGCGTTTGATCTGCTCTACAGAAAAGTTGGACACTCCAATAAATCGAATCATTCCTGCTTCTACTGCTTCTTTTGCGGGTGCTAGGGCTGCTTCAATGGTATAAGCGGGATCGGGCGAGTGATATTGCCAAAGGTCGATCGGTTTCTGGCCGCCCAATGCTTCAAAACTTTCGCGAATTGTCTTGCGTAAATGGTGGGGGTTGCCATTGCGCGTCCACGCACCTTGAGGTCGCATTAAGCCGCCTTTAGTGGCGACGGTAACCGCCCTAACATCTCCGCTGTACTGTTGCAAAGCTTTGGCAATCAGTTGCTCGTTGTGGTGTTTGTCGGATTGATCTTGGCAGTAGGAATCTGCGGTGTCAATTAGGGTGACACCCAAATCGAGGGCGCGGTGAATTACCGAAATTGATTGCGATTCGGGCGGCCGGCCGCTTAAGGACATTGGCATACCTCCAAGACCGATCGCGCTGATAGTAAAATTACTGTTACCCAGTTTTTTTCTTTTCATTGGTTTGCCTTCGTTTGCGTGGTTTATTTCCAGTTTACCTTTCAAGGATAAGTTGAAGTCTTAAATCTATTTAACTATCTAAGTAAGTAGAAAAACAAATTTAGATACGCTGTTGGGCTTTTAAAATGTATATTTCAATTCCCTGTTCCCCGGTGTCAAATCCTCTCCCTCTCAAACATAATAGACAATCTAGATGTGCACCAGCTTACCTACCTACTTAACTAGCTGGAAGCGCTGGTGTAAAAGCGGAGTGCAAATTGCCAGAAGTAGCGGGAGAAAAATAACAGCCCGATCGCCAATATTCCCGCCCCTGCCATCCAAACGATTTCACCTCTCCCCAGCATGGCTTCTGCTGGCACAGTCGTCAAGAAGGCAACGGGAACTACGAAAGTGAAGAAAAATCGATAAGCTGCGGGATAAGCTGCCATTGGAAATCTACCCGCTTCTAACAATCCTTTGAGGACTTCGGTAACATTGTAAATTTTGACAAACCAAATGCTGGTTGCCCCTAACATAAACCATATACTGTAAAGAGTAATAGTTCCAAATAACAGCGGTATTGCTGTTAAAAAATAGTTGCCGATTTCTACTCCCAACTTGTTAGCAGCATACAGCAGCAATACGGTGCCGAAGATTAAATCTGGGATGCCCCAAGGCGAAACTGTGTTTGCAGATAGCCAGAATTGGGAACTGATGGGTTTCAGGAGTACAAAATCGAGAGTACCTTGCTGCACTCGATCGACAATACGGCTGAGATTAGGTGCTAGAAAGGTTGACGAAAACCCCTGCAAAATCGTGAAAATACCGAGTACAACTAAAGCCTCTTCCCATGAATAGCCGGCAAACGTGTAGTCGGTACGGTAAAACAAAAACAGCCCAAACAAGCTGCCCGCAAGATTTCCGAGGCTGCTGAGGGTCGCGAGGACAAAGTTGATTCGGTATTCTAGTTCCGCTGCGATCGCCGCACCCCAGAACAATTTCAGTACGTGCAAATATCGTCCCATGTTTGTCGTCATTTTTTGCCCTGTAAATACTTAAATTCCCATATTTTAAAGGTTGTGTGAAGTTAACTGCTGTATGGGCTGCTCATTTAACTATAATTTTAAATTATTGATACCGCTTACTTAAGGAGTTTTACTCACAAAAAATATTAAGTTATTTAACAATATTTAAACAAAAATTACAAATATTAATTTGAGGCAAGATTAAACCCATATATTTTGGCAATTATTAAGCATGATTCATGTTTTAACACAAAGAAACACTTGATTGATTGGAAATACTAATATGTTACAACTCTTAAAATTATAAATATTTCAAAAACATCTAGCCATACCCAAAGGGAACACTTAGGATGGGGCATACGTACTTAAAAGCAATACGTAATCAGCGATGCGTAATTATACGTACAAAAGAGGGTGCGAGAAATTGACTTAACTAACAACACGTAAGGAAAAAAAGACATGGATGCTTTAACATTATCGAGACTGGGCGTTAAGCACACCAAGAGTGCAGTAGCGGAATCGCTGCGGATCAATACAGGATACGACGTGACGAGCCCCGTAACTTTTTACGGAATCGTCAATGAGCATTGCAATGTTAAATGCCGCCAGTGCGAATATTGGCGGCTTAAAGAATATAAAGACGAAATGACGATTGAAGAATGGCAAAATGCCCTCTTGAGCGTCAAAGAATTTGTGGGCGAGTTTTCAATCAACTTTAGTGGCGGCGAACCTTATATTAAAAAAGGTTTTCTAGACTTGCTGGCCTTTGCGAATAAAAATGGCATTCACGCCGGCGTCACCACCAACGGCTATTGCATGACCCGGGAAAATGCAGCCAAAACTGTAGCTGCTCGTCCTTTTAATGTGAATATCTCCGTTGACGGGCCGAATGCAGAACTGCACGATTATTTGCGCGGTCAACCGGGATTGTTTGACAGACTTTCTAAAGGAATCGGTTATCTGCGCGAAGAACAAGAAAAACAGAACATCCTGTTTCCGATCAACATCAAACCGACAATGAACCGACTCAATTTCCGCCACCTCCCGGAAATAGTCACTTGGGCTCAGGGAATTGGGGCGACGACGGTGAACTTCCAACCAGTCAACCGCTGGACGCCAGAAACATACGAGGAATTGTGGATTGAAAAAGAAGACATTGAGGAATTTTCACAGGTGATCGAGCGCCTAATTCAAATGAAGCATAACGGTGCTCCGATTATGAACAGCGATGAAGTGTTGCGATTGATGATTCCTCACTTTGCGGAAGAAAAAGCTCCTGATTCAACTCGTCCTTGCCGCGTTGGACTGCGGAATTACTGGATTGATACCCGCGGCGATGTGAAATTGTGCGATGAGTTTCCCGTAATTGGTAATGTGAAAAACGCCAGCGCCCGCGAGATTTGGTACGGCGAAAAAGCTCAGGCAGTTCGCCGCGATACTTTGAATTGCGGCAAGCTTTGTCTGATTACTTGTGTCTCGCAAAAAACGATTTTGGATAAGGTGAAAATGGGGATGAAATTATTGAAAAATTGAGGTTTGAGCAGTGTTAATATTGCTTGTCTTAATGGTGACCGGGTTTGAGCAGAAACCCGGTTTTTTGTTTGATGAACTGTATTGCCGTTCGGTTTTGCTGCGGGACAGGGCAATGCCGTTTCCTTACGAATACACTGTTTTGTAAGTCCTAGGGTAGGCGAAGGTGAAAAATGATTGCACGGCAGCCATTTACTATTGACAGTCACGCACCGCTTTACCTGGGCAATATTTTTCTTACCAGTGGCAGGATTCTGGGGGATATTTTTATCGCCAGTGGCAGGATACCCCGTATCAGCAGGCCGAATATTAAACCGCAAAGCAAATTCCATATAATCGTCGCCGTGAAGGGATGAAGGGGGAGGGAAAAATCGGGTTGCCATTTAAGGGGTGTATCTTTGATTAGGGGATAGCTGGTCTAAAAGATTTGTCCGCCTCCGATCGCAGTTCCGACAAAAAAAGATGATATTCTCAAGTTGGCTAGATCGCTTTTTCTCTTTGTTTTTGTTCTTCCTGCAGATTTCCATTTGTTCTTGAGCGCACTCTTCCTGCTCTTGTTCCTTTTGCTTGTATAATTCTATTTGTTCGCATCGCGCTGACGTTCCTTCTCTTCCTGTTCCCGTTTCAATTCCACCTATTCTATTTCACCCCTCCCACGAATTGTGGATATTGTCTGCTAGAACAAATCTTGATGGGCAAGCAGGTAGTTTAAGTATTTTTAACTTAGATTTGATATTTCCGCGATCGCAAACTCAGGAACTTCGGCAAAAACACAAGTTGCCGCCTTCAATGGAAAAACTTTGGATTTTAGGATAACTTTCGATATAATAATTTTCCGCATTAATATCAACAGTATTGCTGTATCCTCGCAACTACGGCAATTCTTTAGCACAATCAAATACTTGGCTTCGGATTTCAACTAACAATCGCTTTAACTTCGCGAGTTAAGTTTCTCGATTTGGTTCCGCTTATATTTGAGTGAATTATGGCAGCTTTCTTTCTAATTAGCTGGCTATTTGCTGGTCTCGGCGATCGACCTTTCCATACCAAAAAGGGGCTCGCCTGCGCGTTGAGAAAAAGACATAAAGTGCGATCGACCTTTCCCGACCAAAAATGCGATCGCACTCACACTCTCAACCAAATATCGCCCCTCTCATTCGACTCATGGCGATCGCCCCATCACCCATAATTTTAATTAACATCCTGTCCCTCCCTTAAGCAGGGCTGGGGGGGACAGGATTAAAGGGGAAACGAGACCTAAAGCGATCGATAAACGCGATAGTTAATTTCAGGGAAAATATTATCAATCTCCTCAACCTTCTCCAACCAACCCGAATCAACTTTCCCTTCTTTCACTTCATCGTAAAGCTTGTGAAAGCGCATTAAGTGCGATCGAGTCCGCCGCACTGCATAGGGCACCATCGTTCCTGTACGCATGATAAATGCCCAGTCAGAAGATTGAGCTAGCAGCACTTCCCGCGCCGCCTGGTTCAAAGCCCGCCACTGCAATTCATCCGCAGGTTCCATGCTTCCCAACTCAATCATCCGTTCCGCAGCTTTGTGCAAGTGCGGGTAAATCCAAGCATTGGTATCGTTGAGCCAATATTCGTGGAAACCCCGGAAACCCCAGCTAGACTGAGACGGGCGGCACACTTGCTGAGTCGGATTTCCCCGCAAATAATCGGCTAAGTGCGTCATATCGTAGGTATTTTGGTCGTACCAACTCTTGCGGAACAGGTAATCTAAGAACCAAGGCCCTTCGTACCACCAGTGACCGAAAAGTTCGGCGTCGTAAGGCGAAACAATAATCGGCGGACGCTGCATAATGCCGTTGAGGTGTTCGACTTGGCGTTCCCGGTTAAAAGCAAAGTTGCTGGCGTGTTCGGCTGCTTTTTCCCTTGCCCAGTAAGGATCGTACAACTGTTTATCGCCTAAACCCAATCCGCGACCGGTGATTTTGTGATATTTAATCCCGGTATTTTTCCGCTGGCCGTTGGGCATGATGTAGGGCTTAATGTAATCGTAGTCAGCTTCCCAGCCCAAATCTTTGTAGAATTCGCGGTATTCGGCCGCGCCTGGATAGCCGACTTCGGAAGACCAAACCTGCTGCGAGGATTCGTGATCTCGGCCGAAGGCTGCGACTCCGCATTCGGTGAAAATTGGGGCGTAGCTGCCGTAGCGGGGACGCGGGCGGGCGTAGAGGATGCCGTGACCGTCTGTGAGAAAGTAGCGGAGGCCTGCGTCGGCTAACATCCGTTCTAAGCCTTCATAGTAGGCGCATTCGGGCAGCCAAATGCCTTTTGGTCGGCGGCCGAAGTTTGCTTCGTAGTTGTCGCAAGCTACTTGAATTTGTGCCCAAACTGCTTCGGGGTACATTTTCATCAGCGGTAGGTAGCCGTGGGTTGCGCCGCAGGTGATGATTTCGAGGTTGTTGGTGTCTTGGTGTTCTTTGAAGGCTTTGACTAAATCTCGATCGTACTTTTCCCAAAAGTTGCGGACTTGAGAGAAATGGGCGGCGTAATGTTCTGCTAAATAGCGGAGGTGACCGTTTCCGCTGTTGTGTTCGATTTCGAGATCGGCTAATTCTTCGAGTTTAGCCAAGTGGTCGTCGAAGCGGTCTTGCAGCAAGGGGTCGCGCAGCATGGCAACCAAGGGCGGCGTCATGCTCATGGTAATTTTAAAGTCGATGCCGTCGCGCTTGAGCCCTTCAAAGACTTGCAGCAGGGGAATGTAGGTTTCTGCAATCGCCTCAAACAGCCATTCTTCTTCTAAAACGTAGTCGCTTTCGGGGTGGCGGACAAAAGGCAAGTGGGCGTGGAGAACGAGTGCGAGGTAGCCAATAGTCATAAAAAAATTCGGTAAGTGGGAAACGAGCGTGTCTTTAGACCTGAGACGGAAACGGCTAGGCGGTTTTAACCGCCGTGAATCTTTCCATTACACGGGGATTGCTAGATGGGAGTGTACTTTTGTAATGTACTTTCAGTGGGACAATTACCACATCCAAAGTCGCAACCGGCGATCGCATAATGTTCGCTCCTTTATGAGCCTCTATGAGAGGGGTAATGTTAGCTTGCGCCTTCGTTAACAGCCGGTACTATATCTAGGAAACTGATTTAACCCAATAAGTCTGTTTAATCCTAAATTTCGCTTGGCAAGGAACTAGCGAGAGCATTCCCTGGTAGGTCTTTAACTCTTACCGTTAACGTAGTACGCAGGTACGCCTCTGGTCAACTATGGTTTAAGTCTTAGGCCCGAAGCAAGAGTGTCTTGAGATCTGGGTCGTTGACAGTGATTTGGATGCCGTAGTTATTAACTGACGCCAGTTAGGCACAGCTTTAAAATATTTTAAGATTTTATGCTGAAACGGGACTCAGAAAATGCCGTGTTTTTTTAATGACCTTTCTCTAACAAACTAAATGTCAGCAAATTCTGATTTTCTGCTTGCTGTCGGATGAGGGCTGCTGCTGTTTGAGAGTCTACTGCCTTTGAGAAAAAGAATCCCTGGGCGTACTCGCATTTTAACCCTTTGAGTATAGATAGTTGCGAGGCTTCTTCGACTCCTTCTGCTACTACATCCATGCCTAAATTGTGGGACAAAGTAACGATCGACCGCACAATTTCTGTGGGGTCAATCCCTCCTTTACTGAAATCGAACTCACCTCCCATCCTGCTAACAAAAGAGCGGTCTATTTTTAAGGTATTGGTGGGGAAGCGGTGCAGGTAGGAAAGCGATGAATAGCCGGTGCCAAAGTCGTCAATGCACAAGTGTATGTTTCGCGTTCTGAGCTGCACCAGCATTGCTGTTACTGATTCGGAATTTTCTATGAGTACGCTTTCGGTAATTTCTAGTTTTAAACTGCTGCCGTCGAGGTGAGTTTCTGCGAGAACTTGGTCGATGTATTCGATTAAATCTGGCTGAGAAAACTGTTTGACAGAAATGTTGACGCTAACGCTCAAGGGGGGGTTGCTGGGAAATACCTGCTGCCACTGGCGGATTTGGTGGCAAGCTGTGCGAAGTACCCAGCGGCCCAGGGGTACGATCAAGCCGGTTTCTTCGGCGATGGTGATGAATTCGCCGGGGGAAACTAAACCGCGTTCTGGATGCTGCCAGCGCACTAGGGCCTCAAAACTGGTAATTGTGTTAGTGGCGATCGACACGATCGGCTGGTAGTGAATAATAAACTGGGGCGCTGCGGATAAGGGAGGTAAGACTGATTCGGGGGATGGGGGAAATTCTTCTTCTTTGGCCGGCTCTCTAATTGATTCGATCGCCCGTCGCAAATCGTTTTCTAGCTGCAACAGTCGCAAAGCGTGGGCGTGCATGGAACTGTTGAAAACTTCGTGTCGGGCTCTGCCGAGTTCTTTGGCGCGGTACATTGCTGTGTCGGCGTCGCGCAGCAGGGTTGTCGGTTCCAGGTATTCGCCAGAACTCAAAGCTATGCCGATGCTGGCGGTGATAAATACTTCATGTCCGTCTAGAAGGATAGGGGATGTGATTTTCTTTTGCAGGCGGTTGACAATGGTGGTAGCTTCATGGATGCCCTCGATGTCTTCTAGCAACAGCACGAACTCGTCACCTCCGAGGCGGGCCACTGTATCTCCGGGCCTGAGACAAGCTTCCAGACGCCGCGCGATCGATACTAGCAATTGATCGCCGATGGCGTGGCCGAGGGAATCGTTGACTACTTTAAATCTATCTAAATCGAGAAACAGTACGGCAAACAAGTAGTCTTTGCGCCGTTTTGCCAGCCTCAGAGCGTGTTCCAGCCGATCGGTAAATAGCGATCGGTTCGGCAATCCGGTGAGGGCGTCGTGGAAAGCATCGTGCAGCAGTTGTTCCTCGGCGAGTTTGCGCTGAGTGATGTCGTGACAGTTAATCACGATTCCCTCGACTGCGGGATCGTAGAGCAAGTTGGTGGCTACAGCTTCTACATAACACCAGGAACCGTTGCGGTGGCGGACTCGGTACTCAACTGGACACTGGCTTCTTTTGGGGTTTTTTATAGCTTTGTGGAGGGTTTCGGCGATCGCGGCGCAGTCGTCGGGGTGAACTATTTCTAAGGCGCTGCGGCCGATCGCCTGGTGGGGCGCGTATCCTAAAATTCGCTTGACGGAAGGGCTGATGTAGCGGAAGATTCCTTCGGCGTCGAGAATGATGGTGATGTCTGTGGCATTTTCAATCAGCGAGCGAAATCGCTGTTCGCTTTGGCGCAGGGCTGATTCTGCTTGTTTGCGATCGCTGATGTCTAGGGCTACTCCGTCTATAATTACGTCGCCGTTTTCGTTTTTGGAAAATTTAGCGCTGTCTTGCACCCACTTGACCTCCCCAGATCTCAGAACGATGCGGTACTGGCGATCGCACGGCAAAAGACTCGCTCTCGATGCTGCTACCCTGCTGTCACACGAACTTTTGTCCTCTGGATGGATGATTTCGGTCAAGAGTTCCGGGTGCGAAATCACTTCTTCGGCCCCGAACCCAGTAACTTCGCGCACGCCCGGACTGATGTAGGGCATGGACATTGTGCCATCTGGATGCAGCACGGTGCGGTAGACTGAGCCGGGAATGTTGGCTGCCATTGTGGCTAGCTGCTGCTGGATGCCGCAGACTGCTGCTTCGGCGCGCTTGCGTTCTGCAAGTTCGGTTTGGGCTTGTTGGTAGAGTTCGGCTTGGTGGATCGCGATCGCGCACTGATCGGCTATGGCTTTGAGTAGCGACAGTTCTTCCACGCTCCAAGAGCGCGCCCGATCGCACTGATAGAGGCTAATTCCTCCCAAAAATGACTGCTGGTAGAGCAGTGGCGCGATCGCAACGGAGCGAAACCCTACCAACCCTGCTGATTCTTGCAGGGACGGGCACAGGGTCGATAACTCGTCGATACTCAGGGTTTCCCCGGCCGCGAGTCCCGATCTGTAGTGCTCGGCCACTTTGCAATTTAGCCCGACAAACCCTTCTCTGTCTGATGCTTTACTGATGTAGCGAACTCTGATGCCGCCTTCAGCATCTGGCTGCAAGATGGCGCAGGCGCTGATGTCTAGAGCTTCGTGCAGTTGATCTGCGGTGGTTTGCAGCACTTCGTCGAGTACAAGGGTGAAGCGCATGGCTTGGAGGATGCGGTTGACGATCGCTTCTCGCTGAGCTTGCCGCTGAATTTGGGCGATCGCTTCTTGTTGCTGGCGCCGCATTTTGTATTCTTGGAGCGATCGTTCTAAGACTGTTGGCAACCTAAACAGCCGCCCTTTTAATACGTAATCAGTCATTCCAGCTTTGATGCACTCTACGGCAGCTTCTTCTCCCAAACTTCCCGTTATTAAAATCAATGGTATGTCGTGGTTCAATTCCTGCATTAATTTCAACACTTCTAAGCCGTTGAAGCCCGGCAGGCGGTAATCGGATAGTACAGCATCGTACTTGCAATTTTGGAGCAGTTTTCTGCACTCTGTTGCTGTTTCTGCTGTGTCGTAATTAAAATTTACTCCCCCCGCTTCTAATGCGAGCACTATTAATTCCATATCTTCGGCCATGTCTTCGATAATCAACAACTTTAATGTTGATTCCGCTACCAGTTTTAGTAGATAATTAGTCTGAGTTATATCTAACATAAGCTATGGGGGAGGTTTTAAATTGGTTATTCGTGTGGTTGCTAAATGTAATTTTTACGACTGAGTTTGGTTAATTTTATCTCAATATTTTTGGTTTTTAGCACAATCAATTATATTCTCTACTCTCAAGGCCTTTATTTACCACAGGGAGTCTAAGTCTGACTGAACCAATGGGGGAGCCTCCCTATTCTGTAAAAAGGTTTTTTTCGGAGTGCAAGTATCTTGCACAGCCAAGCCTATATCTTTCGCTTCCATCCCTCACAGTTAACACTCGTGTCAAACTAAAATTCTCATACTCTCACCGATTGTGACTTATTTAAGTGTATAAGAGTTTTAAATGTAGAATTTAAAACTCTTATACACTTAACTTACGAATCTATATTACGGTTTGAGATTGTTTGCCCTAGTTTAAAGTAAAACGTGGCTCCTTGACTAGGTAGGCTTTCGGCCCAAACCGTGCCGCCGTGGCGGTGAATAATCCGCTGGACGATCGCCAAACCTATGCCCGTACCTTCAAATTCTCTCTGGGAGTGCAGCCTCTGAAAGGCTCCAAACAGGCGATCGGCATATTCCATCGGAAAACCCACACCGTTATCCTTGATAAAAATCGTTCCATCAGGTAGACCCTCAATAACTATTCTAGCCGGAGTGCGTCCGCGGCTGAACTTGACGGCGTTGCTAATCAAGTTGCTGAACACCTGTTGCAGCAAGGTTGGATCTCCCATTACCGTCGGCAATTTTCCGACGGCAAATTCAACGCTGTGGGGAGTTTGGTTCGCATTTGCGACAGTTGGAGGTTTAGTCAATTTAATCGCATTTTGTACCAAACGGCTCAGATCGATCGGAATTTGTCTCAACTCGGTGCGAGTCACCCGCGACAGGGCGAGCAAACCGTCAATCAACAGGCTCATTTTTTGGCTGCTGTCTTCAATTACTTCCATATAGTGAACTATTTTGCGATCGCTCAAAGCCTCAGTTAATTCTAGCCGCTGCTTCAACGCTTCTATAAAACCTGAAATGTGTCGCAAAGGTGCGCGCAAATCGTGGGAGACGGAGTAAGAAAAAGATTCTAATTCTTGATTTGCAGCTTCTAATTGCTCTGTACGTTCTGACAAAGCTTGTTTTGTCTCTACCAACTCAGTGATATCGCGAGCAGTGCCAATTAAAGCATAAACTTCACCGTTGAGATTTCTCAGCGGAATTTTAAACGTGTCGAAGTAAGCATTGCCGCTCGCTCTCACAAATTTTTCCTGGAAGTGCAGAGTTTTGCCAGATTCAAATACCTGCAAATTTTCCCGGCGGAATCGTTCTGCGAGTTCGCTGGGATAGCACTCAAAAATGGTTTTGCCCTGCATCTGCTGCCTGCTGTCGAAGCCGGAAAATCCGGCAAGGGGATGGTTGACAAAAGAAAAGTGCATATGGTCCCGTTCTACAACATAAATGTAGTCGGGCAAAGCATCGAAAAAAGTCTCTAATTCTGCGGTACGCTGGGCGACTTGAGCTTCTAAAGTTTCGTTGAGTTCTTTGAGTGCAGCTTCTACTCGTTTGCGTTCGGTGATATCTTGACCAATGCCGATACAACTGCCGTCGGAAAGGTGAACATTAGCCCAAGAAGTGTCAATAATTCGCCCGTCTCTAACTTGTGTTTTGAAATCGCTCCACTTCTGAGTTGCTGCTTGGATTTCATCCAAAACATATTGACGGTATTCTGGCTGCGGATAAAATTCTGCTAAGATATCGCGGTTTTTGATTTCTGCCAAACTCCAGCCTAGCACTTGTTCCCAGTGGCGGTTTACCCAGTTTATTTGACCATTTTTGTCTAAGAAGGCGAGCATAATCGGCACGTTGTCGAAGATAGTTTGCAGCAGTTCTTTTTGCTGTTTTAATGATTCTTCGGCTTGTTTGCGATCGCTGATGTCGAGTACGGAACCAATAAGTTGTAAAATTTTTCCGTCTGGGGTTCTTTTGAAGATTGTAGAGCGATCGTGCACCCAGCGCCATTCCCCATTTTTGTGTTTGATTCTGTAGTCTCTGTCATCCGTTTCATAGGGATTCCTGCTGTGTTTTAGTCGCTCTATGCCTGTAATTAGCTTTAACACATCATCGGGATGAACTAAGTTAGCGAGAGCGTCGGTACCCAAATCTTGCAATTCTTGGGGAGTGTACCCCAGCATGGCTGTGATCGATTCATTTGCATAAATATTTTTGTTTTCTACTGCATCGTAAATGTAGAGAAAGTTAGGTATTGTTGTAACAATACTCTCTAAAAGTTGCTGATGTTTTTGCAGTTCTGATTCTGCCTGCTTGCGCTCGCTTAAGTCCAGCACAAAACTGACGCCTAACTGCTTCGTTCCTTCTAAAAATGTGCTGCCGAGCAGCACAGGAACGCGACTACCATCGGAGCGTATAAATTCTTTTTCAAAGGGAACAACAGTATTTCTAGCCTTCAGTTCGGCAACTTTTTCTGTATCTAAACGCACGTATTCTGGTGGTGTCATTTCTTGCCAGTTAACTCTTCCGGCAAGCAGCTCGTCCCGCGTATACTTTACCGTGTTTAAAAAAGCCGCATTGGCATCTGTAATGCTGCCGTTAAGATCCCAAAAAATTAAGCCGATCATATTAGAATCAACTATGGCTTTAAATTTGGATTCGCTCTGTCGTAACTGCGATTCGATTTGTTTGAGTTCTGTGATGTCGCGGGAGATGGATAAAACTGTTTCTACTGAATTGTCTTCAGCCAATTCGGGAATGACTCGACAGTGGTAATGTTTTATGCCATCGGGAGTGGGAAACTCAAATTCTATAGTTTCTGGTTTGCCGCTACCCAAAACTTTGATAAAAGCCTCATCCCACAGGCTGCACAAGTGCGGTGGCATCCCTGATTCTTGGTTGGTTTTGCCAATCAATTTGGCAGCGGGTTTTCCAATTGTTGATTCTACTGCTGGGTTGATGTACAGGATGCGTAATTTGCGATCGAACCGGGCGATAATATCTGTCGAATTTTCGGCGATGGCGCTGAAAGCTTGTTCGCGATGATGCTGTTCTTCTTGAGCGCGCTGGAACTCGGTTATGTCTCTGGCAAAAGAGAGAATTGAAACTACTCTTCCCGATTCATCAATGAGTGCATAATTGTACCATTCGCAGTAAATTACCGAGCCATCTTTGGTATAGTTGCGGTTGCGGCAAATGTTGCGGGTTTCTCTGCAGTCTAACAGTTGATTTGTGACGGCACACACTTCCTCGAAGTCTTCTTGATGAACTATTGACCATTCGTGCCAGTATTTGCCCATTACTTCTGCTGCACTCCAGCCAAATATTTGTTCTGCCCTTGGCGACCACCGCACTACCCGAAATTCTTTGTCCCACTCTACAACTGCCATTGGTGAGTTTTCTAGGTGAAATTCCCGTCGCGAGTTGGCTTTTTTTATTTGAGTCTGAAGTTGCTGCCGGAGTTGCTTCGCCCCGACTAAGCGGTCTCTGAGTTCCTGTGGGTTTGCTGAGCCGATGTTGGCAATGCGAGCAATGGTTTCTGCTGTTTGTTTTTCGAGTTCGTTCCAAGCGAGTTCGAGGGCTGATTCCGCCTGCTCTAGCTCAGTGATGCTGTTCTGAAACAGTGTGGCACTTTTAACTGGAATTTCAGGCATAGTTTTGACACTTAGGCAAGTGTTACTTTTAGAATTCAAAATTAAAGCTTAAAAGTTAAAAATATGTAATTTCCTGTTAAATTATACATTTTTAACTTTTAAGCTGTGCGTGGAGCAGATCGTTGGAGGCGGGCGGCGTTATTAAAAACTGCCAGTCAAAGAATTTGGGGTGCAGATCGATCGGCAATTGTGGTGGATCGGTCTAAAACTCTCTTGGGTAAGGGAAGGGTACGGGCAGGAGCTGGCCCTAAGTATATTTTTGCATAGAGTTGTTGTTTGGGGGCGATCAAAAGGAGATCGGCGTGGCTGCGGGCTTGGGTCGATCGCCAATCTGTCGCAGGGCGTTGCCTATGCAGATCCCCATTTGTCTCAACTAAACACGCTTTCTCAAAGTCTGGCAGGGGTTTAAACCTCCCGAACTAAGGGTTTGACGCGCTTGCTGACACCAATGAAAACCCCCCTACCTACAAATAATCTCCAATCAGTTTGGTCAATAAAAAGCTAAAATAAAATCTAAAGTTATTCAGTCTTGTAGGTCGCTTATGACTGCTGCTGCACCAGTTAAAACTCAGTACGAAGCCATTATCGGTCTTGAAACTCATTGTCAATTGAGTACGAATACTAAAATTTTCTCCAGTTCTTCTACAGAATTTGGCAATGCTCCAAATACTAACATTGACCCAATTTGTATGGGAATGCCTGGAGTATTGCCAGTATTAAATCAAAAAGTTCTGGAGTATGCGGTGAAAGCAGGGCTGGCTCTCAACTGCGAAATCGCACCTTACAGTAAGTTTGACCGCAAGCAATATTTCTATCCCGATTTGCCGAAAAATTATCAAATTTCTCAGTTCGATTTGCCGATCGCTACTAACGGCTGGCTAGAAATTGAACTGGTGGATGAGACTGGAAATTCTACTAGAAAAAAAATTGGGATCACTCGCTTGCACATGGAGGAAGATGCCGGAAAATTGGTTCACGGCGGCAGCGATCGGTTGAGCGGTTCTACTTATTCAATGGTGGATTACAACCGTGCGGGTGTGCCTCTAATCGAAATAGTTTCGGAACCGGATTTGCGATCGGGCGCGGAAGCGGCCGAATACGGTCAAGAATTGCGCCGGATCGTGCGCTACATCGGTGTGGGCGACGGGAATATGCAGGAAGGTTCGCTGCGGTGCGACGTGAATATTTCGGTGCGCCCCGTTGGCAGAAAAGAGTTCGGCACGAAGGTGGAAATTAAAAATATGAACTCTTTTAATGCGATCGAACGGGCGATCGATTACGAGATCGAGCGGCAAATTCAAGCTGTGGAAAATGGCGAAACCATCGTCCAAGAAACCCGGCTTTGGGATGAAAACAAGCAGTGTACTTTCAGCATGCGGGTTAAGGAAGGCGCGAGCGATTACCGATATTTCCCGGAACCGGATTTGCCTCCGATCAAAGTTTCGGCCGAGCAATTACAGGATTGGCAAGCTCAACTGCCAGAATTGCCGGCAATGAAGCGCAATCGCTACGAAACAGAGCTCGGTCTTTCTCCCTACGACGCGCGGGTGCTGACTGACGACAAAGCGGTGGCGGAGTATTTTGAAAAATCGATCGCCGCCGGTGCTGTGGCTAAACAAGCTGCCAATTGGGTGATGGGCGATATTACTGCTTATCTGAAAAATGAAAAACTGGCGATCGCAGAAATTCCTTTCCAACCGCAGGATTTAGCCGAACTGCTGGGGCTAATTGAGGCCGGTACGATCAGTGGCAAAATCGCTAAGGATATTTTGCCGGAGTTGCTGGCAAACGGTGGTTCGCCTCAGAAGTTCGTTGAGAGCAAGGGTTTGATTCAAATTTCGGATACTGGGGCGCTCGATCGAGCGATCGATGCGGTGTTGGCCGCCAATCCCAAGGAGCTCGAACAGTACCGAGCCGGTAAAACTAAGCTGCTGGGCTTTTTTGTCGGCAAGGTGATGAAGGAAACGGGCGGCCGGGCCGATCCCAAACTGACCAATGAGCTGCTGGCGGCGAAGCTTAACGGCCCAGCCTAAGCAGTTGTTAAGGGGGTCGTGTAGCGGATACAGCGGCGCGCGATCGGTTTTTCCGGAGCTCGCCGCGCGATCGCCCTTCTCGCGAGATCGTAACTTTATAATTAATCTACATTTCTTTACAACATCTTCACGTTTGGGGGTGACACCCCTCATCCTAATAGTGTTATATTGTGTTATGTAGATGCACCCTGATGGCAGAGAGAGTTACTTAGGTAGCTCTCTCTTTTTTTTGTCTTTTTTTTTGCACGGACGTGAAAATACGGATGGGAGAGGGGGATTGGCCATACCGATCCCCGATTACTGATTACCGATTAGCAATTACCGCTTTGAGTCGATTAATATCAACTTTAGTTATTAACTAATTTTGACATTATGAGCGAACAAGCTAGCGAGCTAATCAAGCAGGGGATTTCGCAATATCAGGCGCGTCAATTTGAGGCGGCGCTGGGTTCTTGGCAGGAAGCGCTGGCGCTGTATCGCTCAATGAACGATAAGCGACGATCGGGTGCGGCGCTGGGTAATATGGGCGTAGCTTACGAAGCGCTGGGAAATTATGTTCAGGCGATCGACTGCTACCAGCAGCATTTGGTGTTAGCGCGGGAAATTGGGGATCGCCGGGGCGAGGCAAATGCTTTGGGAAATCTGGGGAATGCTTGCTGTGCTCTGGAGGATTTTTCTAGTGCTATTGATTACCAGCAGCAGCGTTTGGCGATCGCACGTGACACTGGCGACGGGCGCTCTGAATTGGAAACTTTGGGCAATTTGGCGCTAGCTTACGATGCTAAGGGAGATTTGCCTGGTGCGATCGAATGTTATCAGGAGCAGTTGTCGATCGCGCGCGCCAGCAAGGACGATCGCGTTGAGCGCAATGCTCTCAAGAATTTGAAGCTTGCTTACAAGTATTTAGCAGATTACGAGAAGGCTAATCAGTACCGACAGGAGCAATTGGCGATCGTCCGGCAACTGTTTTTAACTGATAAAAATAAGAGTTTTGTACAACTTGTAGAAACAGTTGGTTTGAATCCGGTTGAAGATTTTGCTGGGGCTAATTTAAGCGGTTTTGACTTGCATTACACTGATTTTAACGGTGCTGATTTGCGCGAAACCAACCTCCGAGGCGCCGATTTGACTTTGGCAGATCTCAGCGGTGCTTTGCTGAGCGCTGCTATTTTAATTGATGCTAATTTGTGCAATGCTAATTTGCGGGATGCTGAGCTCAGCAGCGCCAATTTGAGCGGTGCTGATTTGCGAACAAAGCTGCCCCGGGCGAATTTGAGCGGTGCAAATTTAACCGGCGCCAATTTGAGCAGTGCTTATTTACCGAATGCGATTTTAGTAAATGCAAATTTGACAAATACTGATTTCAAGAATGCTGATTTAAGCGGTGTTAATTTGAGTGGTGCGAATTTAAACGGTGCTGATTTGAGCCGCGCTGATTTGACAAATACAGTGGTTAAAAATGCGAAATTTTCTGGTTGTGTGGGAATTTCCGAAGCCCTGAAGGTTGAATTGATGGCACGGGGCGGGATTTTTGAATAAAATTAATTGGAAAGGTTGGTAATTGTGGAGGGTAAGAAAAGCTATGACTGCCGTAACTGCAAAACGATTTTCGATCGCCGAATATCACCGTTTGGGAGAACTGGGTTTTTTTGAACCGGATGACAGAGTTGAATTGATTCGCGGAGAAATTATCATTATGGCTGCTAAAGGTACGTTTCACTCTGTTTGTAATTCGCTGCTGTTTGGAGAATTGTACGCGCTGCTGGGAAAAAGGGCGATCGTGCGCGGTCAAGAGCCGATTATTTTGACGGATGATAGCGAACCAGAGCCTGATGTTGTTATTGCCCGCAATCGTTCTGACAATTATTTATCTTCTCACCCGGAGCCTGCTGATATTTTGTTGGTAATTGAGGTTTCGGATTCTACTTTGAAGTACGATCGGAGAACGAAGTTGCCTCTCTATGCTGAAACAGGGATTCCTAATTATTGGATATTTAATTTGCTTGACAACCAACTGGAAATGCACAGCGAACCTTATCAGAAACAAAACGGGAGTTATAGTTATCAATTGCAACGGGTTGTTTTGCCAAATCAGACGGTGGTAATTCCGGGTTTTCCAGAGTTGTCTCTAGATTTGTCTTCGGTATTTCCGGCGCAGAGTGGTGACTAAACATTCAGGCTCGATAGCACATATTTTAACTCAGTAATTAAAGAGTGATCGAGCTTTTTTCGATGATATAATCTAAAAGTGCAAAGGAATGATATTATGTCCGGTCGATTACCCCTAATACGGTAGGGGCGGGTTCACGAAAAATATCTGCCAATAATTGACAATCTCAAAAACCCGCCCTTTTAATCGCTATCATCCAAAACAATTTGGTTTCTGACCCCTAATTTATTCGCGGGATAAATCTAAAATCTAAAATCTAAAATATAAAATCAGATGACTGCTCAAACTCTCTCCCCCCCGGAACAAATTGTCCAGCTATCGGGTATCAGTTGGCAAACTTACGAAACTTTGCTGGCTGAACTCAGTCAGCGGCGACTGCGGCTGACATATAATCGTGGCAATCTTGAAATTATGGTACCTTCTCCAGAACACGAACGCTTCAAAGAAGTATTGGGTCGATTTGTTGAAACCTTAGCTGAAGAATTAGAGGTGAGAATTGAACCTCTTGGTTCTACCACATTCAAACGTCCTGAACTTAGCGGTGTAGAACCAGATAAATGTTTTTACATCCAGAATATTAGTGCCGTTAAAGGCAAAAAAAGAATCGACATGAATCAAGATCCGCCGCCGGATTTAGTGGTAGAAATTGATATTACCAGTCGTTCAGAAAATACCTTGCAGGTTTATGCGGCTCTGGGAGTGCCGGAAGTTTGGATTTATAATGGATCGCGACTCAGAATCAACAGATTAGAAAATGGAGAATACGTTGAGGGCGATATCAGTTTAGCATTTCCCAGCTTACCGATATTAGAGATTGTCAGATTTTTGGAACAAGCAGAAACAATAGATTATTTGGAATTAGTAAAAGCATTTCGGAATTGGGTAAAAAGCCAAATTAAGCCAAACCTATGAGTTGCGGATAAAATTAAACAAAATTTACAATTTTAACCTACTAAAAAAAACTCTGTTGTGATAAAATAGAGATGATAAACTAATTTAAATATCAATTACAGGCTGGTAGTGCCAGCAATTCTACCCGATATGCGATCGATCGAGTCTCACAACAAATACCCAGATTGCTTGTGGATGCAATTAGAAGCAATTCCACTTCCATCGGTTGCAGCCCAAACCCAGCAGCTAGACATTCACTTGAGCCTGAATTTTAACGAGCATTGGGAACCCCTGCTAGGTGGTCGCGTCAAATTTGGTCTGCAAGGCGGAACGCTCAAACTCCATCTAGAAAACGGCAAAATTCCCGTAGCATCGCGTCAGTTAGTCGGTGCTTTTAAGCTTTTGCCGATTAAAGAAACCCTGGCCATTCAAAGCAGTGCAGAAAATTTAGTAACCGAAAGTCAGCCGGGAGTTCAGGACGGGGAGAAGGCGGAAAAAACTAACGAAACAGAGAGCATATTTTGTCACATTTCCACAATCAGCGATGATACAACGCCAGCTTGGATTTTTTCAGTAGAACAAGGCAAATCAGTATTAAAAGGTTTGCTAAAAAATGCTAAGCTGGGAGAAATTTATGGCAAAGAATTTCGGATGGCAGCCGCTTTTGAGGTTGCTAAAGAAGATATTAATCTCACAGATGCGGAGGGTTTGTGGCCGCACGAAATCACGCCAAATCAACATTCTATTTTAGAAAGAATCCTAACTATATACCTGCAAAAACATAAACTCCAACCTGCCCTCAGTTGGGCGCTATTGTCCTACAATTTACCTCCGGTTGAACCGCGCGAACTGAAAATTGTCCCGGAAGCTGAATCGGAATTGCAGGAAATGGTCGATCGCATTATCTCCGCTGAAACCGACAATTTTGTAGAGCTGGCCCAAATCGCCAATCTCAATCCAGCACTGGATTTCGCAGGTGGTAGCTTGCGCGGAACGACTTTAAGTGCAGTGGATTTTAGCAGCGCAAATCTCGATCGGGTAAATTTCCGGGGTGCAAATTTAAGCGATGCCGATTTCAGCGACGCCAACCTGCAAAATGCCAAATTCGGCGGTGCAGATTTGAGTGGTGCTTTCTTAGGAAATGCTGATTTAAGCGGTGCAGATTTGCACAAAGCCAGTCTAGCTTTAGCTAACCTCAGCGGTGCCAATTTGAGCGGCGCAAATCTGCTGGAAGTGAACTTAACAAATACAAATTTCAGCGGTGCGAATGTCGAGTCAGCCAGATTCGGGAACAATTCAGGAATGGATGAGGAGATGCAGGTGAATCTACAGCAGCGAGGCGCAATTTTTGAGGAGGTTTAATCGGTAAGTGCGAGCTCCCTTTTATTCATCCGCCTCCATTGTGGCACGGGCCTCACGCCTGTGCGATGGGATTTCACCTTAAAACTATCGCCTCTGAAAAAATTTGCTTCTTAATCCTTAAGTCTGTAACTACATTTATAGAGAGCGATGAACCGTAGCTGTTAAGAGGGTAAACAGGCATTTCTTGCCAACACTGACGACAAAACCAGTATACTTGACTTTGGCGAACGTGACGCAGCATTTGATTCGTGCAGCAAGGACAGCTTGTCATAAAAACCTCTTTTTTATCGAAAGTGTATTTGTCTCTTGTTGCCAAGTGCTGTAAGCTGGGTTGAAGCAGCAACTCTATGAATGTAGAGGTAAGAAGTAAAGATTTGGTAAAGAATACAAGGTTGTTAAGGAATTGATGCAAATCGAAATCTTTCGTAAAAATAGCAATAACTGAGAGAAATTGTATCCAACAATCCCCAGATTTCCAGAGAGGATATTAAGATTGTCAAGTCTTAAGAATCCTGCGTCTGCCATACCAGGGAGTGTCAATCATCCCATCCCAACATCTCTGCCACTTTTCCCGGCAGGGTGGTGGGTTCAAATGGTTTGCGAATGATCCCAGCAACACCCATTTCGGCAAAGTTGCCCATATCGCTTGGCATAACTCTGGCTGTCAGCAGAATCACTGGAATCGATCGAGTTATGGGATCGGATCGGAGACGAGCGTACACAGCAAACCCATCCATTCCCGGCATTGATAAATCCAGCAAAATAGCATCAGGTCGTTCTGTTTGTAGGATTTGTAAACATTCTTCTCCTGATGCGGCCACCAGGGTGTTCCATCCTGCGAGGTCTTCCAGGCACAACTGTACCAGTTCGCGGAGGTGTTCTTGGTCATCAACGATGAGAATTTGTTTCCCGATCATCTTGTTTTCGGGCAGGAGACTGCCATCATAATTAGCTACTTGCAAAGTGTTCATTTTTTTTGTTGATTAGAAATCAATTTTTCTGTTGCCAATTGGGTCCCAAATACACATCTTTAAGCAATCGCTCAAAGATGTGTATTTGAGAGTTGAATCCGAATTTGGGATGGCGGAACTCTCAATTCTTTAGCAAGCTGAATTGTTAAACCATCCGAGTGTATTTCAGTATCGTAGATTTCAGGATGTACGCGGTGGGGCAACGGGATGAGACTTTGAAATCTACTAGGAAGGAAATAACCTTCTACTCCCGCAGCTTCGGTAGGTTGACCTTGAATTAAAACAGTTTCTGGAGTGATTTGGAGATTCAACTTGACAAGATGAATGTCAGAAATGTGAACTTTAAGGATAAGTGTCAAATCCTTTTCTTGAATTTTAATATCTGCGATCGGTGTTTCCTCTGTATGAGCAATCCAAAGTGTGGATTGCTGACAACCAGTGGGCAAACCGGAAAATGAACCTGCGACATCCTGATTTACATCATTCAAAGCCTGAAAAGCATTCATTGAGTCTCCTTTTAATGCAAAGAACTTTTAGCTGCATAACAGGAGACTAAATAGCAAGGGTAAGGAATTGGTAAAGATTCGGTTATTGTTACAAAACTTGACAAAAATGGTGAAAGTTATTCATCCCATCCCAAAATCTCTGCTACTTCTTCCGTCAGGGTGATGGGTTGGATCGGTTTGGCAATTACCCCAGCTACCGCCATGTGGGCAAATTTAGCCCGATCGCTGGGCAAAACTTTCGCTGTCAGCAGAATCACTGGAATCGATCGGGTAATCGGATCGGACTGGAGGATCTCGTACACAGCAAACCCATCCATTCCCGGCATAGATACATCCAGCAAAATAGCGTTGGGTTGTTGTATTTGCAGTATTTGTAAACATTCCTCTCCCGATCCTGCCCCCACTGTTTTCCATCCGCCTAAATCTTCTAAGCAGGCTTGCACAAGTTCCCGAAGGTGTTCTTCATCGTCAACAACTAGAATTTGTCTGTCTGTCATGGGATTTTGGATTGGAGATTTTGGATTTGGGATTGATGCTACAGATTAATCTAAGCGTTATTCAATGGTGCGTAAGGGTAGGGTAAAGCAAAATGTGCTGCCTTCACCTAAGATACTTTCCGCCCAGATTTTGCCGCCATGCCGCTCAACAATACTGCGACAGATTGCTAAACCTAAACCGGTGCCTCCTTTTTCGCGGGAGTCGGAGGCATCGACTTGCTGAAATCGACCAAAAATGAGTTCTAGTTTATCGGCAGGAATGCCTCGTCCGCGATCGCTAACTTGGAACAGCACAAAGTCTGCCTGGTTTTCGGCACTCAGATGAATTGTGGAATCGGCAGGTGAGAATTTAATCGCATTACTGAGCAAATTTGTTAAAGTTTGGACGATCGCATCTCTTGTTGCCCAGACTTCTGCATCCGTGGGGGTAACGATTAAGGAGATCCGCTGTTGAGTAGCGATCGCCTGAGTGCTATTTACTGCTTGCTGCATCAAATCCGCAGCTTTGCAAACGGTTTTCTCCACAATTGCCCGCCCGGAGTCTAGGCGCTCCAAATCTAAAATATCATTAACCAAGTTCACTAATCGATTGGTATCGAGGAAGGCAATTTCAATCATGCGTCTAGATTTTTCGGGCTTTTTATCATAAACCCCACTTTTTATTAGCCCCAATGACATTTGAATTCCTGTCAAAGGAGTGCGAAGTTCATGGCTGACAATGCCAATGAACTCATTTTTAATGTGTTCGATCTTTTGTCGTTCGGTAATATCTTCCCCAATGCTGATAGTTCCAATGATGTTTCCCTCTGAATCTTGCAGCATGGTATTGTTCCAAGCAATGAACCGTTCTTCACCAGATTTGGTCAAGATGGGATTTTGATAATAGGGATGATAGTTATGGGCTAAAACTTCCGAAAAAACTACTTGAATCGATGGTTGAATAGAACTGGGTACGAAGTTTTTAAACCAATTTTTTCCTATAACTTCTGGGTGAGTATATCCCGTAATTTTGCAGAAGAAAGGATTAACGTAATTGATATTTCCCCCTATATCAAGTCCGACAACAATCAACTGCACGTTATCCAAGAGCGATCGCCAGCGTCGTTCGGCTTCTCGGATCGTGGCTTCGGCTTGCTGGCGTTCTTGCAGTTCGACCTTAAGTTGTCGGTAGAGTTTGGATTGCTGAATAGCGATCGACAATTGGCTGGCAATCTGTTCAAGTAATTCTATTTCCCACGATTGCCATTGACGAGGAGCCGTATTTTGGTAGATAGCTAACAAACCCCAGAGATTTTCTCTCAAAAATATCGGGAAAACTGCATAACTTTTTGCTTGAAATTGTTCCAGTAGCTCGATATGACAGGGTTGAATTTCAGCGCTGTAAATATTATTAACAACAAATTTTTCATGATTGCGGAATCGACCGCCGTGAGTTTCTTGCAGATAGGTATCTGCACAATTTTTTTGAAGCTCGCTTCCTATCAGTTTTACCCAACCCTCACCAACTGACTCCACGACAAAATCACCACTCCAATCAGGATTAAAGCGGTAAATGGCAGTGCGATCTGTTTGTAATGTCTGCCTGATTTCAGTAACCGCAGTATTTAGAACCGCATTCAGATCCAAAGATTGGCGAATCCCTTGAGTAATCCTCCATAGCAAATGTTCCTTTCGAGATTTCTGTAGTAAGGCTGCTTCCGCCTGTTGTCGAACTTCTTCGAGGTGCTTCGCTACTGTGATATCTTGATGAACTGCCACCAGAACATCGCCATAGTCGGAATGATTGAATACACAGCAAGTGGCACTACACCAAAATGGAGTTCCATCTTTCTTGACATTATGAACTTCATAGCTAAATTCACCCCTTTGTAAAACTGCAGACCGAATGGCTTGATTTACATCTTCAGGACTGACCGATTCGTTGCCATAGTTGAGAATCGAAACGTGCTGACCGTTGAGTTCGCCAAAGTCATAGCCAAACATCTGCTCAAATTTAGGATTGGCATAGACAATAACTGCATTATCTACTCTTACTAAGCAAATTCCTTCCGCCATGTTGCGGGTAATGACAGCCTGAAGCTCCAGCATTTGTTCGGCTTGTTTAAGTTTAGTCAGATCGCGCAGAATAACGATTATCCCTACAATATTTTCGCCTGCATCACGTAAAGGTGTATAAGTAACGCTCAAAAATTGCCTGACTAAATTGGGAGAATCAAACCAGTTTTCATACTGAATTTTTTCGCCCGCCAAACACCTATCTAACCGAGGTTTGATCAAGTTATCGAACACGTCTGCACCCAGGATATTTCTAACAGAATTTCCGATAACTTCGCTTTCATATTTGTTGCACCAAGTCAAATAAGCTTGATTGACTATTTGATAAATATAGTTGCGATCCATCAACACAATCCCATCTGTTGTATTGAATACGATGCGTTCATATTGGCGAAATGCTTCTTCAGTACGTTTGCGATAGGTGATATCAAATACGCTAGAACGACTCATCATGAAGTTACCTGCTTCATCATAAATTGCTGTAGCATTTAAGTTTAGCCAAATGGGTTTTCCGCTTTTATTCAACACCTCAAACTCTAAATTCTCGATCCAGCCTTGTTTTTTAAATAAGGGAAAGTTTTGATAAAATTTTTTTTTACTTTCAAGTGTCATTAAATCAACAAATTTCTTTTGGTTTACAATTTCATCGCGGGTATAGCCTAACCACTTCAGTTCCGTATCATTAATCATAATTATTGTTCCTGCTGCATCTAGGGAATGATAGCCACAGGGAGCATTATTATAGAGGTCTTCAACTTGACTGAGCTCGTGTTGCAAACTATGGTTGACTTCACTGAGTTCTGCTGTCCGTTCTATGCCTCGTTGTTCGAGTTCAGTATTGAGTTGTTGTAGGGCAATTTCTGCTTGTTTTGGCTCCCTCAGTTCCGTTTGTACTTGCTCAAATAAATCAGCTTGCTGAATGGCAATTCCAGCTTGAGTTGCTAGCTGTCGCATGAGCTCAATTTCTGAGGGTTGCCATTCGCGAGGTGCTGCACACTGATGGGCAATCAATAATCCCCAAAGTTCTTCTCCCTCAAGGATAGGAATAACCAGGTTAGCTCTCACTTGAAAAGTTGCCAGGAATTCCCGGTGACAAGTATCAATTCCGGCAGTATAAATATCTGATTTAGAGGTGAATAAGCCTTGTTTGAAGGGTTCGATATAGCTTTGACCCAAGCAAGGATCGTGTATCTGAGTGGATAATATTGCTGTCCATTCTGAACCAACTGACTCTACCACCACCTTTCCGTTCCAGTCTGGAGCAAATTGGAAGATAATTACCCGATCGCATTGCAGAATGTTTCTGAGCTCCGTGACCGTAGAGTTGAGAATATCTTCTAGTTTGAGGGATGCGGAGAGAGAAACTGCTGTTTTAGCCAGGATTGGGTGTGGCTGTTGTTGCCATTTCCCATAATCTTCATCAGTATGTTCTATCATTAATCTACTTAATTAATTACATTTTTTAGATTGAGGCGGAAACCGGGTTTTTAGCCCTCGTGCGTAAGTTCTATTTAACTATTCGCAGGCTTAAGTAAAGGACGAGTGCGCTTGATTCGGCTGAGTACCCGCGTGACTAATTCAGGCCCTAGTACCGGCTTGGTAATAAAATCATCGGCTCCCGCTGCAAAGGCTTGTTGGAGAGATTCTGGATCGGTATGGGCTGTCACCACCAAAATCGGTAAATTTTCCCATTGGATATCCTGTCGGACAACCTGACACAATTCTAAGCCGCTGACGATCGGCATTTCTAGATCCAGCACTACTAAATCTGGTTCAATGCTAATTAACACCTCCCAAAATTGCTGTGGTTCTTTGAGATTTGTCACCTCAATTCCCCAAGGAGTCAGTAACGCTGATAATTTAACCAGCATCAAAGGGTCATCATCTACGATTAAAACTTTGGCTTCTGAAGTTTTGGGACTGGGTAGAACACGGGCGATCGCTCGAAAAATTTGCTCGGTGGTTGCAGGTTTGTGGAGAAATTGCTTAGCACCTAAGCGCGATACAGCCAAGCGATCGGCAAGGCTATCTCGTCCGGTAAAAACGATTATAGGAAGAGTAGGCGATCGCTCGCTCAGTTCTCGCAGTAGCGTCAATCCATCTTCCTCTGTCTCTGCAAAGCTTAAATCTAGTAACATCACATCGGGCATTGACAAAGCAAGACGCGATCGGGCATCAGTAATATTGGGCGCAATTTTCATCCGAAATCCCCAAGCTTCGGATTCTAATTTCAATCGCTCTGTTAATGCAGCATCATCATCAACTACCAAAACCCGATAGTTAAAATTTGAAATAGTAGAAACTGGTGCAGCCGTTGATGTAATTAATGTTTTGTCTAATTCCTGCTGTAATCCTGTCACCAATTCCGAAAAGCGGGTAATTTCCTCAGCAGTCAAAGAGCGATCGTTTATTAGTAAATGCTCTGCTGATCGTGCCAATTTCGAGCCTTCGGGATAACCAAAAGATCCCAGAGAGCCTGCCAATTTATGAGCTTCATGTTTTGCCGCTTGCTGTAATTCTGTTTCTAACTTTCCGGCTAATAGATCGGTTTTTGCCTGTTCCAATACAGTCATTTGTTGGTTGAATACTCCCCGAAACCGCTCTAACACTTTGTCGCTATCAGATTTATCTATCCGGCGAGATTGAGGTTTTTGGGTGCGCTCAATTCCATGATTATTTGAACTAGATGACGCAGATTGGGGGTACGGTTTCAGTCGATAGCCCATGCCATAAACTGTTTCGATGATTTCTTCAGTTAAGCCGCCGGCCTTCAGTTTCTTTCTGACATCCTTAATATGAGTGATAATGGCGCGATCGGTTGGTGCGTCATCAAATCCCCACAGACGATCCAAAATAGCACTGCGGCTAAAAATGCGATCGGGATTTCGGAGTAATAATTCCAGCAGATTATATTCTGTCGCTGTCAGTGAAATTATTTGTTCGCAAAATGTCACTCTACCAGCATCCAAATCTAAACAAAGATCTCCCCAAGTCAATGTATTAGTCGCTGAATTCTGAGTAGAACCTGCTGGGGAAAGTGCTTTACTGCGTCGCAATAAAGTTCGGATTCTTGCCAGTAATACTTCCGTAGCAAAAGGCTTGCTAATGTAATCATCGGCTCCCGCATCGAAAAGAGCCACCACCTCCGCATCTGAATCATTTGCCGTCATCAACAGGATCGGTTTGCGGTAGCCTTGCGATCGCAGTTGCCGACATAGACTAATCCCATCTAGTTTGGCAACCTGCACGTCTAACAAAATCAGGTCATACTCAATTGCTCCTGCCAAGTCTAGGCCCGCTTGTCCATCATTTGCCCGATCAAACCCGTAATGATTTGCTTCCAAAACCTTGGCGAGTGTTGCACTCAGCCCTCCATCGTCCTCTACTAGCAGAATTTTTATGGGAGACTTCTTCATTTTGGCTGTGCGGTTCAATGCCCATGCGATCGACGCGCTTTGATGTCAGACCGAAACGTGGCTTTTAACTAAATCACTGCTACTCATTACTACTGCTTTTATCTTACCCTTTTTACAGTCCCATAACCTAAAAATTGCTGTCACTTCCGCAGTTTAAATAAGACCGATCGCCCTTTCATTCATCTGCGTCCATCCCCGTTTATCCGCCTGCATCTGCGGTTGAAAAAGAGCGTGAAGCGAAGCTATCTTCCCGCATGGGTTCCCAAAGGGTAGGGAATCGCCCTCAAAAAGAGCGATCGCCCTCCCAAACAAATTATCCTTCATCCTCCGACTTTACAGGAGGACGCCCAGAAATCACAATAAATCCCACAGACTCAAGAGTCATGTGCGGGCGGCGAATACCAGCTAAAACCGCTTCACTCAACAAACTTTCCGTATTGATTTCATCAGCTAAAACCGATGCTAAAACTTGTTCCGATGTAGAAAGTTGATGCAAGCGCAATTGCAATTGATTCACCCGGTTTTCGAGTTGGATAGCAGCAGTGACAGCGAAACTATTGCACATTTCCACAAAAGCCGATCGCCCGCGCAGCAATTCCTCCGATACCACCCGTCCCTTTTGGCAAAAATCATCCCATTCTAGCGGATCGACAAAACTGTCAATCAGCGACGTGCGATTTTTAGACAAATTGTAATCCCGATTCGGCCCGCCTTTCCCCTTATAAGGCCGCTGCAAAATCGCTAGAAGTTCCGCATCTTCCACCAGAGACATTTCTTCGCTGCGAGCATCTACAAACACAGTTTCAAAAATTGGCAGAAACAGAGCATCAGCGCGGCGCTGCAAAGCTTTCAAGTTGTAATTTTCGATATTTTGTGCTTGCAAAACTTGCTCGGCCGGCTGCACATCAGTCTGGATTGAATAATTAAACTGAAAGCCAAACCACTCCTTCCCAGGCTCCGCATCCCAACTTTCATCATGCCGCCACATGGCAAAAGCTTGACCGCGATCGTCCCAGCGAATATAAGAGCCAAGTGCATCGATCAATCCCTCACCAATTCGGTAAAGAGCGACATCCGCATTCTGATGAGCAATGCGGCGATTGTAACTGCCATATTGCTGGCAATAAGGAATCAATCTGGTTCTCAAATCGTTCGAGGGAATCAACGTTTTTTGAGTAGGTTGATAGCGCAACAGCCCGGATACACTCGGATGTTCGATTTGTTTGAAGTGAAGAGCTTGACACAACCAGCCTTCAGTGGCCCGCTGCATTTCTTTATGCTTAGCATCGCAGTTATCGAGAGATTCAAAATACTGAGATGCGCTGTCATCAAGAGTATCAATTTCATCGAGAACGTATTGTTCGTCTATGTTGATTTTCTCTTGTTCGATTTCAGTTTTAATCGCTTCAATTTCGCTTGATAAGCCCTTGCCTCCCTCAGCAAACAACTTTTCTTCAAGTTTGAGAAGTTTTTCTTCAGCATAAAACTGAAGGCTGGCAATAGATTTGTTGAAAATATCAAACCCATCTTTTAAAACTTGAAACCAAGCTTCGTGGGGACTCTCTGGCAAATCCGGGCCTGCAAACAAACAAAATTGCACTCCCATTTTGCTGCCGATGCGATCGACTCTGCCGAGTCTTTGTTCTAACTGGTTGGGAAACCACGGCAAATCGAAGTGAACTAACCAATCTGTCAATTGCAGATTTACCCCTGCTTCGGCCGATCGATCGCACACTAAGATAAAACAATGCGGTTCAGTCTTAAACCGCTTGAGACTAGCCTCCACATCATCAGCCGATTTGGTCGTGTCATGGCTGGCGATCGCATTTTTACCAAAGATTTTCGCTAAATTTTCCGCAATCTCTTTACAAGTTGCCGTAAAACTGGTAAAAATCACAATTTTCGGGAAACGCTCGCCCGGAATCGGGCGTTTTATTTGCTGTTGAATTCGCGACAACAAATCGCGAGGTTTGCTGTGATACTCGCGCGGAACCTTCAAAGCCACTGCCAGAAATCGGAGAATCGCGATTCGTAACAAACTCAGTCGATCGAGTCCTTCCTGGGGCTTTTCCAGGGTGTTGAGCAAGGTTTCCAGCATTTCCCTTTCTTCGGGAAACAACGCAGTTTTGGTCAAAATTGCCGTGTCATTTTGTCCAAATTCGCGATCGAGTTCTGGAGTCGATTTTTTCTGCAAGCGAGCTTTGACAACCCGTTCTAAAACACTCAGCCAAGTACCGGAAGCGCGGAAAAATAGCAGAAAAATTCTCTGATATTCGCTAGACTTGGGAGCGACTGTGCGCCATTTATCGAGTACGGTTTGAATTTCCGCCCACTGTTCGTCATTCAGATCGTACTCGGTTTTGGGGACAGCATCTCGATCGAAAATCACATCTTCAACCGCATCCCGGCGGTTGCGAAGGATGCGGCGGTGCAAACGGTAGGTATCGCTAACGTGAGTGCGAATAGTTCGGACAAGGCGAGCCTGTTCTGCTGTTTCTTTAGTTTTCAAACAACTTTCTAACTCGGTTGCTAATCCGATTAAAAAATCATCTTTGGCAAAAATAGTGCGAAGTTGAGCGAGTGTTGTTTGCAAAACAGCAGGCTTGGCATTTTCTCGGAAATCCAGCAAAGCGCGGCCGATTTCTTGACGGTTTTGCACCTGTTCTTTGAAGCTTTCCAGGTCATCAAGACGGTAAGTTGTGGGATCTAGCAAGTGCAGCATCGTTAGAAAATCTTGCTCGCGGCCGAGAACTGGCGTTGCAGATAATAACAATACATTTTTGCTTTTCTGAGCTAGTTTCTGACAGAGTTCAAAGGACTGCTGCTGAGCGCGATCGCTCGAATTGGCCATTGCCGCCACATCATGCGCTTCATCCACAATCAGAAAATCTAGGTTAGCGTTGCGGCTAATTTGATTGATGTCGCTAACAGCCACAAGCTGCACTCGGTCAGCAAAATGAGACAAATAGAATTTATTTTCTAACTCCTGCCGCCACTGTTCGAGCAAGTATTTCGGAACCAGAACCACCGCGCGTCCGTTGGGTTCATCTAGCAGGAATTGGCGGAGAATTGTCCCTGCTTCTACTGTTTTTCCCAATCCTGGTTCGTCTGCCAATAAATAGCGCACGATTGGGTCTTCTAGGACGCGCCGGACGACTTCAACTTGGTGCGGATAGAGGTCTATGTTAGCAGAAATTAAACCCGTCATGCCGCGGCTGACTGCCCGCTGTTCGATCGCAGATTGAACAAATGCCAATCGGCGATCGTGAAAATACGGCGTTTCTTGGCCTTTGACTGCTAAAATGTCGATCGGATCGGCGATCGGGATATTGCAGCGAACGTAAAGTTCGCTTTCCACTGCTTGCAAACTTTGGCTGTCGGGCAGATCAATTTCGTACTCTAATTTATCTTCATCCCAGTCATAAACTCGCCCAATTATCCATCTTTCCTGAGTGGTACTCCAGAGGTAGCAGCGGGTTTGGCGCTGAAGTCTGGCTTCTTGCAGCAAACCCAAGGGTACAGTTTTGCGGATGCGGTTTTTAACTGAGCAAAAATATTCAACTACCGCCTCGGTACGCGATACCTCGACAACTTTTCCGACTCCCAAATCGTTTCGGGGCGATCGAACTAACGAACCAACATCAATCATAATTTCAGCCTGACAATACTTACTAGATTACAATAAATCCTTTCCAGTTAAAAATTTTAGCAAAACGCAATTTTTGCCTGCATCACTTTTCTAGTCAAATGACAGCCAATCGATTTTAGATTTTAAATTTTAGATTTTAGATTAAAGAATTGAAGGATTGACCCCACGGATAAATTCGGGGGCTTATTTATCGGATATAGGTTTTTTATTTATTCACGGATGAATCCGGGGGCTTGTACCCTGGATGCTTTCGGTCAATCTGGTATTCTCAAAACAATAAGTTTAGCATGGTAAATAACATTTTGAGAATTAATAAATATGCGGGCAGCGAATAAGAATAAGTAATTACGAGGGAGGAAAAATAACCCCTGGATTACCGGATTCCCATTTCTGATATTTCTGCATAACACTGCTATAAATTTCCGAGTCTGTAAACCCTGCTAACCAAGCTTGTAGTTGTGGCCAAGGCTGTTCGTTAAACCAAGCTCGATCCGTATGAGCGAATTGACGAACAAAAGGTGCGATCGCCATATCAGCCAATGCTACATTGTTACCAAACAAATATTTAGTGGCACTTAACTGTGAGTTGAGTTTCTCCAGGAATAAAGAACCTTCATACCGATGTACTTGGGCATCAACACCGGGATAACGATCGGGGTACTTATAACGGTCAAGATGATATTTAAACCTATCATCAAATAGAGCGATTAGTTCCAGCATTTCTGTAACAGAACCTTGCTGTGGCATCAACCATTTTTCAGGATCGTGTTGTCTCAATGCCCACAACATGATATCCATACTTTGATCCAGTACCTGCCCGTCAACATCAATCAATATTGGTACTGTACCTTTGGCAGATACTTCCAACATCTCTGGTGGTTTGTCTCGCAAAACAACTTCCCGCAACTCACACACCCGATTGCTAACCATCAAGGCCAAGCGCGCGCGCATAGCATAGGGACAGCGGCGGAAGGAATACAAAATTGGGTATGTTGCTGACATATTATATCAATTCCGGTTGCACCCGAATTATTGTTGACTGTTGACTGTTGACTGTTGACTGGGGGTCGAAAAACTGAATGGTTGAGTGTTAACTGTTGACTCAATTTTATTATTTCGATGCAACAGGAAAGGATATAATTAGTCGATCGCACGATCGGGTTTTTCGGATCAGAAACCCGGTTTCTTCGTAGATTTATCGCCGCCAAACAAGATTTTTCGGAGAAACCGGGTTTCTTTGAGCTTAGTTTTAATACTATTGGTCGCAGGCGTCATCTACTTTTTCCTTCGCATCGTAGCGCGCGCCTATATGTACTTGGTTGCGACGCTTAGCAAGCTCAATCTGACGTTGACGTTCAGATAAAGCTTGTTTTTTGGTTTCAGTTTTGGAGTCATGACAATGAGGACAACTCACACCAAGTACAAATAATTCAGAAGCCTTATCTTCCTGACTAATCGGGTGACGACAGCCGCGACAAAGTTCATAGTTACCCGGCTTTAACCCCTGACCAACAGAAACCCGTTCATCAAAGACAAAACATTCACCTTCCCAACGACTTTCGGCTTCCGGCACCGTTTCCAAATATTTTAAAATTCCGCCTTCGAGATGATACACTTCCTCAAAACCTTGAGTACGCAAAAAAGCAGTAGATTTTTCGCAGCGAATACCACCTGTGCAAAACATTGCCACCTTGGGTTTATTGCGTAAAGCAGTTTCCCGCAGCGCCCATTCCGGTAACTCAGAAAAGCTTTTTGTTTTTGGATTAATAGCGCCTTCAAAAGTACCCATAGATACCTCGAAGTCATTACGCACATCAACCACGACAACATCGGGATCGTCAAGCAGCTTATTCCACTCCTCCGGCTTAACATATTTGCCAGCCATGAGGCGGGGATTAATGTCCGGTACTCCCATCGTGACGATTTCGCGCTTCAATCGTATTTTCAGGCGGTAAAAAGGTGCTTTTTCCGAGAAAGATTCCTTGTGTACCAGATCCGCAAAACGCGGGTCACTACGCAAGAATGCCAGCACTGCGTGTACGCCCTCGGACGAGCCGGCAATCGTGCCATTGATGCCTTCTTCGGCCAGCAAGATAGTGCCTTTAACGTTGTTGTTGTTGCAACAATCGATTAGCGGTGCTTTCAGCTCAGCAAAATCAGGTAGTTCAACGAACTTATATAAAGCAGCGGTTAAGAAATAAGCCATAGATTGAATTTATAGCACTAATTAATTTTCATACTTCTATGAAAATTCAGTCAAAGCGGACGGTGGGACTCGAACCCACGACGTTCAGCATGGGAAGCTGACATTCTACCACTGAATTACGCCCGCGCTTAGTGTTTTTTACTTGCGTTCACCTGCTTTCACTTTGGAGGCCCAGCGCTAAAAAACCACTAGAAAAACATTGTACAACTATTTTCTGATTTTGAGTATAGCATTTTGACAATCAATTTGGGGTGGCAGCGATCGTACACTGGAACCATCAACTGCGGCGGACGAGCAAATTGTCATCGCCACGAAAAGCTGCCCCGAACATTGACAAAGAGTTAGCGGCTTCTGCGCGCACGTTCGGATCGCGATCGAACTGCATCATTTTTAACAGCGCCGCCAAAGCTTCCGCAGTTTGAGTCTGCCGCCATCCCATCACCACTAACCGCACAGTAAACTCCCCATCGTTCACTTTCCTCACCAACATCGGTAGCGCCACCGCAGAAGCGCCCTTTCTCACAGCAGTTACCCCCGGCAGCCTGTCTTGAGAATCCGAACTTTGCAGCGCTGCTTGGATTTCCCTAATTTCCCTCGCCCCATTAAAATATATTTTTGTTACTTTTATTTAAGATATTAGCAAAAAGTGCCTGATTGTGGGAAAGTAATCAACTCAGTTATTAGATTGTGTCGGCAAATTAACAGCCTCAAACTTAAACACGAGAAGAAGTTCAGAAAGTAATTGGTGAATTCGATCGATATTGGCAACCGCTAATCGACGATACTCTGGAAATGACTCAAAAGGTAAAAATGCCCCAGCCAAAAGTGATGAAGCAGTTAAAAACATAATCCAGAGATAGTTTATATCGACGCGGCGCTAGCGAATTTGGGAGCGCCACAAGCTGCCTAAAAACAAGATTAATTACGGTTCTGTATGGTCTTCTGTTTTTTTAGGTTTATCTACTTAATTGTACTGTTTTCTTTCGCCGCCTATTATCCCTAGCCCCACTGCTTGAGAAGGGTGGACAAGATTCCGGTTGGAAGTTCCTCGATAAGTAGGGGAACTGAGGGGAACTCGACTCTCTGGCAAACATTCATAGAATTGCTACGATCGCAGAAGGTGAAAAATTTACTCCTTATCAACTTTCAAGAGTACAATTAGTAGAATTTTTGATAAATCTCAACCCTCACGATTGTCCCCCTTGATGCAGGCAGTATGGCTCTCTATAATAATAATAATTTAAAAATCGCTCGATCGCACGCGCAGACTGCCTCTCAATATATCCGCAGGTAGATGGTTAATCATTTATTTTAGGATTATCAATTATTATAATAAATATAAACTCTAAAATAATACTTGGTCAAAAAAAGAATAAACAGGGTATAAAAAATGACAATAAAAAATAATTCCAAGAAATCTCAACGTAAAGTTGGTATCCAAGTCCATCGCAAGCAACAAAACAATCAAAACGACTTATTTCCTGTAGTCGGAATAGGAGCTTCTGCAGGTGGATTGGAAGCCTTTATGGAATTACTGAGCCATTTGCCGATCGATACCGGCATGGCCTTTGTAATAATTCAGCATATGTTGCCGAGTCAGGGAAGTGTGTTGAGTGTGATTCTGGCTCGATCGACCCAGATGCGCGTGCATGAAGTGACAGATGGGATGCTCATAGCACCGAATCAGGTGTACGTTATCCCCGCGAATTTCAGCATGACCATTGAGGGCTCACTGCTGAAGCTAAAGCCTCGCGCCAGACGAACCGGGGTATTTATGTCCGTCGATACTTTTCTGTTATCCCTCGCCGAAGAACGGGGGAACAAATCCATTGGCGTCATTTTGTCCGGGGGCGACGGCGATGGTGCCCAAGGGTTAAAAGCGATTAAGGCTGCCGGCGGTATTACTTTTGCCCAATGTGAAAATTCGGCACAAGTTAGCTGTATGCCGAATACTGCGGTGGCTACGGGTCAGGTAGACTTTATCTTGACACCGGAAAAAATTGCCCAGAAAATAGCAGAGATCGGCCGTCATCCCTACATTGCCGCTCAGCCTGCGACAGAATCGACAACCAGCGAAGAGACGATCGCAAATAAAGATGCGATCGCCATTATCTACATTTTGCTGCGGGCTGCTACAGGAGTTGACTTCACTAACTACAAGCAAACCACCTTGAAGCGGCGGATAAATCGGCGGATGTTGCTCTACAAGCTGGAACGGATCGAAGATTATGCCGAATATCTTCAAAACGCCCCGACAGAAGTAACGGCGCTGTATCACGATGTCTTAATTCATGTCACCAGCTTTTTCCGCGACCCCGAAAGCTTTGAAGCCTTAAGCGCCAATGTTTTTCCCGCAATTGTCAAAGATAAATCGCCGAAAACACCGATCCGAATTTGGATTGCCGGCTGTTCAACAGGTGAAGAAGCTTACTCGATGGCCATCTGCTTGCTAGAGTTTTTAGCAGCTCGATCTACTAACCTGTCGATTCAGATTTATGCCACAGACATCAGCGAAAATGCGATCGTGAGCGCCCGCACTGGCTTTTATACCCGGGCCCAAGTCGCGAATGTTTCAGCCGAACGCCTGCATCGGTTCTTTGTCGAAGTCGAGGGCGGATACCAAATCGCTAAGCCCGTGCGGGAACTCTGCGTCTTTGCCAGACAAAACCTGATCGCCGATCCGCCATTTTCCCGGATGGATTTGATTGCCTGTCGGAACGTGCTGATCTATCTGGGACCAGAGTTGCAGAAAAAACTGCTGCCACTGTTCCACTACGGGCTTCGACCCGCGGGCTTTTTGCTGTTAGGCTATTCGGAAACGGTTGGTGAGTTTTCAGAATTTTTTGCGGTATTCGACAAAAAGAATAAAATTTATACTAAAAAACAGCGATCGGATTGGCTCAGCATGGATTTAAATGTGAGCAACTATCCTCTGAAAGCCTCCAACCTTCTACCGCAGCAGACCGAAAGATGGGAGGAATTCGAAATGGAGAAAGAGACCGATCGCATTGTTTTGAATCACTATGCCCCTGTCGGGGTCGTGATTAACTCAGCCAGCGAGATTCTGCAATTTCGAGGACAGACGAATCCCTACCTAGAAGTCGCTCCCGGTAGGGCGAGCTTTAACTTGCTGAGAATGGCAAAAGAAGGATTGCGCGTGGAACTGCAAACTGCAATTCAAGAAGCCTCACGGCAGAAGCAATCGATCGCACGGGCAGGCTTGCAAGTTAAAGAGGGCGAGATCGTCCGGCAGGTCGGAATTAATGTGATTCCATTCCAAGCCGGCGCTGTGGCAAAAGACTATTTTTTAGTTTTGTTTCAAGAGGAGTCCCCGACGATCTCTGCAATGCCTGCTGCAGACGATAGTAGAGTCAATTCCGATCCTTTACAGTCTGAAAGTCAGGAGATTGCAAGGCTGCTAGAGGAACTGAAAACCACTAAACAACATCTCGGAGCGATCGTCCAAGAACATCAAGCCGCTAATCAAGATTTGAGAGCCGCCAACGAAGAGATTTTGTCGAGCAACGAAGAGTTGCAAAGCATGAATGAGGAACTCGAAACGGCAAAAGAAGAGATTCAGGCAACCAATGAAGAACTCAACACGATTAATGACGAATTGCAGCGGCGCAATGTTGAATCCACTCAGGTGAGCAACGATTTAGAGAATCTGCTGGCCAGCATCAATATTCCGATCCTGATGCTGGGAAGCGACCTGCGAATCCGCCGGTTTACTCCTGCAATCGAAGGTATCTTCAACTTAATTTCTAGCGATGTCGGGCGGTCTTTGAGCGACATCACTCACAAGTTAATAGTGCCGGACTTAGAACAACGGATTTTAGAGGTGATCCGCACGCTCAATTTGAAAGTTCAGGAGATTCAAGATCGAGACGGTCGTTGGTACGATTTTCACATTCGACCCTACCGGACGATCGACAACAAGATTGATGGCGCTGTGCTGATGTTGGTGGATATCAACGAGCTAAAAGTGAGCGCCCAGCAGTTAATGGAAGCGAAAAATTACGCCGAAACGATCGTGGAAACCGTGCGGGAACCGTTGCTAGTGCTAGATCTCGACCTGCAGGCGATCACCGCCAACCGTTCTTTCTACGAGACGTTTCAGGTGATGCCGAGCCAAACTGAGCAGCGCTCATTGTTCGATATGGGTAATGGACAGTGGAATATTCCCGAGTTGCGATCGCTCCTAGAAGAAATTCTGGCAGGCAACCCCGAGTTTAAAGATTTTGAAGTCGAGCATGACTTTGAGCAGATCGGGCATAAAATAATGCTGCTCAATGCCCGCAAAATGCCTCCGATAGGCGATACACAGATGGTTCTGTTGGCGATCGAGGATATCACCGAACAAAAACAGTTGGAGACAGAACGCAGCCTTCGGATTCAAGAACAATCGGCTCGTGCGGCTGCTGAGGATGCCAACCGCATCAAAGATGAGTTTTTGTCCGTCCTCTCTCACGAACTGCGGACGCCGCTCAATGCGATGATTGGCTGGGCACAGTTGCTGCGCCTGAAAAAATTTGACGAGGCTAAAACAGAGGAGGCGCTAAAAAAGATCGAGCGCGCCGCCAAAGCACAAAACCAGCTCATCGATGACATCTTAGACGTTTCGCGGATTACCACAGGTCAATTTCGGCTCAATGCTTCTGAAATTGAGCTGAATCCACTGGTTGAAAATGCAATGGAGGTGGTTCTTTTGGCAGCAGAAGCCAAAAATCTTCAAATGGAATCCAGGCTAACTCCTTTAACACTAAACGTATTGGGCGATCCAAACCGTTTACAACAGGTAGTGTGGAATCTACTTTCAAATGCGATTAAATTCACCCCAGCCGGAGGAAGAATTGAAGTCGCATTAGACTACATTGATGGCATGGCTCAAATCCAAGTTAGCGATACTGGTAAGGGCATTCACCCTGATTTTCTCCCCTATGTGTTCGAGCGCTTCCGTCAGGCCGATAGCAGTTTCTCTCGCAGAGAAGCTGGATTGGGGCTAGGACTCTCGATCGTCCGTCATTTAGTAGAACTCCACGGCGGTACTGTTAGTGCAGAAAGTCCGGGTGAGGGACAAGGGGCAACCTTTACCGTGAGGTTGCCGCTACGAACAGATATCCCAGAAAGTTAGACACTGATATTTACCAAAGACATAATTGATATCAATTCTGGTTGTACCGTCCGTGATTGTTGAATGTTAACTGTGCTTTAATTATGCAATTTCCGTAGACGTGCGTAATCGAAATGTTGGCAGTGGTTATCTGCGTTCATCGGCGTCGATCCGCCTGCATCTGCGGCAAAAAAAAGGCAATAATCTCTAAATAACCCTAACTCCAAATAGCCCTAACCAATAACTATTTAGCAACCTTAACCTCAGCGCCATCCTTAAGAAAACCAGCCCCAGTAACAACCACCCGATCGCCCGCCTTCAAACCCTTTTTAACCACCACCTTAGCAGCAGTCAAATCGCCCACAGCACCCCCGGAAATTTCCCCAACTTCCACCGGTTGAGCCTGTACCTTGTCCTCGCCCACAAGTTTATAAACAATAGAACTGCCGTCAGCTTGCGGCACAATAGCTTTAGCCGGCACTTTTAAACCTTGAGCCGTTGCCGTCGAAATAGATGCGCGCAAAAACATTCCCGATCGCAAAAACTCGCTTGCCGGCAAATCAATCTTCACCGTAGCTTGTCGATTTTGCGGGTCAACTAGCGGCGAAATCTCTCGCACAGTTCCTGACAACTTAATGCGCTTGTCAGAGTCAGAAGTAATTTGGACTGCTGTTCCCGGTCGGACTTGCGAAACCTGAGTTTCCGGTACTTTTAATTGCAGTTCCAGCTTGTTGCCGCGAATAATCGAAAAAAGTTTTTGGCTGCCCGAAGAAACATCGCCAACTCGACCAATTCTTTCAGCCACAGTGCCACTATCCGGCGCTCGAACAATTGTTTGTTCTAGTTGAGTTTGTAACTGTTTGACTTGGGCATCATTGCTGCGGACACTTGCTGCGTTATTTCCGACATTGGCTCTGGCGCTGCTGACACTCGCTCCGGCCGTATTCACTTTTGCACGAGCGCTGGCGAGAGCGGCTCTAGCCGTACTGATATTAGCTTCAGCAGTAGCTACTTTAGCGAGAGAAGATTGCACTTCTTCCGCTGCTTTATTCTGTTCTTCCAAAGCTGTATTCAAGTCAGCTTTAGCTTTGTTCAAGTCTTGAACAGCAGTCTGCCGTTCTGTCTTGCGTCTTTCTAAATCTTGCTTACTAATTACTCCCTGGGTCGCCAAATCTTGGGTGCGATTTACTTCTCTTTGAGCTTGATCTAATTTAGCCTGAGCGGAGGCAATGCCTGCTTTAGCTTGAGTGACACCGGCTTTAGCTTGTTCCACACCTGCCCTTGCCTGCCCGACCCCTGTTTTGGCTTGCGCTGCGTCAGCGATGGCTTTTTCTACGCCAGCTTGGGCTTGAGCGACCCCGGCTCGGGCTTCTTGTTGGGCTGACTGAGCTTGCTCTACCTGAGCTTCGGCTTGTTCTACGGTAGAATTCGCCGATTGTACTCCCGCAAGCGCTTCGGCAATTTGCGATCGTAACACCGAATCGTCCAAAACCGCCATCGTCTGACCTTTTTCTACCACATCCCCTTCATTCACCAACACCTGCTTGATTTGCAAACCGTTGGCTTGTGGCAGTACCGGCAGCAAGTCGTAGGCTGCCACCGTGCCTGTCGCTTCCAAAGTTTCACCCACCTGGGCTGATTCCACAGGCGCCACTGTCACCGTCGCAGCCGTCGCCTGCTGAGTTGCCGATGGAATTGGAGCTGCCGGAGGTGAACTCTGCTTGCCCCCAGTCAAGTTTACTGCTAGCAGCGTTGCAGCCACCCCAACCCCCGCGCCCGCCAACAATGCCGGCCACCTGATTTCTTTACGGGACCCAACTTCAGTTGCTTCTGGTTCCCACTCTTCTGATTGTTCCCCCTCCATTTCTGGAGCTTCTAGGGCAACTTCTCGTTCATCTTCCTCACCGGATAACGACCAGCGAGAGTGTTCTGAGACCCCACTTTCAGGTACATCCACTGCTGAGTTCTTGTCGCGTCCGCTCTGCACGGGGGGAAGGGGTTGCTTTTCTTCCGCTTCTGAAAAAATTTGATTGGTCACGGTAGTTCCTCTCGCCGTTATTAGCCTGTGATTTTTTGATTGTAAAGAAAGATTGCGGTTTTTATATTTGATTCATTTTAGCGGATGGCCTCAGCAGTCCCGCGTCCCCCTTTTGGGTGAGTGTGGTGCCCTTTCACATTACAATGGCGAATTGATCCGAGTTTGTACGATCGACATTTAATTTGATCGGTCTGTGGGGCATACTGAATATTAGAGTGATTTCGGCTCGTGGGGTCGATCGGGCTGGCATTTGTGTCTCCCCAACTGGCTGAGCCGTCACCTATCTATCAATGCACAGAAAAGTCAGTCTAATCTTGAACAGATTATTCCTAATCTATACTCTCATGTGTTTATTGTATAATACGGCACATCTGATGAAAAAATTGTGCCACTTTATTTAAAAAAAATCAAAATGAATAGTCTCTTTTCTCCCCTCCAACAGTTTCTAATTACTTGGCTGCTAGTGCTAGTGACGGGATGGTTTACCCTAACTGCTGTCAGTTATGTTGGGGAACTGGTGAGCATTTTAGTAACAGCGGGACTCATTGCATTTTTATTAAATTATGCAGTAAAAAGACTGCAAGTATTTTTGCCGCGGGGAGTAGCTGCGGGGCTGGTTTATTTAACTGCGGGTGTGATAGTAGTAGTAATCGGTTTAACTATTGTGCCGCCCGTATTCAGCCAAGCGAGCCAGTTGGGGGTGAGGTTGCCGGAATTGCTGGAGTCGGGGCGGCTGCAGCTAGGTGAATTTCAAGCGTGGAGTGCCGAGCGCAATTTACCGTTTGACGTGCAAATATTCGAGCAGCAACTGTCAGCTAGAGTCCAGGGACAAGTCCAGGCGATCGCCGGTACGGGTTTAGGCTTAGTTGTAGGTACTGTCAACTGGTTTTTGGACTTAATTTTTATTTTGGTAATTTCCTTTTATATGCTCCTAGACGGGAAAAGAGTGTGGCAGGGTTTGACCAGCATTTTTTCCCCAGACATTCGCTATGTTTTAACAGAGACTTTGGAGAGAAACCTCCAGCGATTTGTATCGGGACAGTTATTGCTGGGACTATTTATGGCCATCTCGCTGACTCTGGCTTTTTGGTGGCTGCAAGTGCCGTTTTTTCTGTTGTTTGCCGTGTTTATAGGGTTGACGGAAATAATTCCGTTTATTGGAGCAACTTTGGGAATTGGCACTGTTAGTATAATTGTAGCCTTTATTGATTGGTGGCTGGCGCTGCAAGTGTTGGTAGTGGCGATCGGTCTTCAGCAAATCAAGGATAATTTAGTAGCTCCCCGAATTATGGGCAATCTCACCGGATTAAGTCCGGTAATTATTTTCACAGCTTTGCTCTTAGGAGGAAGAGTCGGAGGATTGTTGGGAGTTATCTTAGCAATCCCGCTCACTGGGGTTGTAAAAAGTATAGTAGAAATTGTACTCAATCCCAAATTGCCGCCCCAAACAGGCTCGTTTTTCTACAATCCTTTTAGCGGCGAGGAATTGGGGAAAATACCAGAAGATGAAACTAGAATAATCTTGGTCGAAAATGAACACAAGTAGTCTAATTTTTGTAGTAAGCAATTCAATTATGAAAACTTTTATAACTCAGAAATTAACTGTTGGCTGTTGAGTCCATTAAGAACAGACTAAAGTCTCTACAAAGAACTTTAGTCTTTATTACTAACCCACTTAAAACTCAAACCTAAAAACTTATGAACTGGTGGCAAAATCTTAGAAACAATCCTCTAGCTCGGTTGGGAGCCGTGCTGCTGTTAATTTTTTATACAGTCGCGCTTTTAGCCGAATTTGTGGCACCTTACGACCCCTACGACTCTCAATTAAACGGTTCATTGCTGCCACCGACTCAGATTTATTTAACCACCCAAGACGGGCGATTTATCGGGCCCCACGTTTATCCGACTACTCAGGGCCCGGTGGATGCGAATACCGGCGCTCGCGAGGTAATTGTAGACTGGCAAAAACCCTCTGTTATCGGTTTGTTTGTCAAAGGTTCTCCCTATAAGTTTTTAGGAGTTTTGCCATTAGACAGGCACTTGTTTGGTACTACAGGAGAAGGCCAAATTAACATTTTAGGTACGGATGAACAAGCTCGCGATCAATTCAGTCGCTTAGTACACGGCAGCAGAATTAGCCTCAGCATCGGTTTAGTAGGAATAGCAATTTCTTTTCCCTTGGGATTGTTAATCGGAGGCATATCTGGTTATTTCGGCAGTTGGATTGATAGTATTTTAATGCGTTTCGCCGAAGTATTGATGACGATTCCCGGTCTTTATTTATTAGTAGCGCTAGCAGCAGTATTGCCACCGGGATTGACAAGTGCTCAACGATTTATATTGATTGTGCTGATTACTTCATTTATCAGTTGGGCGAGTTTAGCCCGGGTGATTCGCGGTCAGGTACTGTCAATTAAACAGCTAGAATTCGTGCAAGCGGCGCGGGCAATGGGCGCAAATCCAATTTATATTATTGTCCGCCACGTTTTGCCACAAACTGCTACTTATGTAATTATTTCTGCTACTTTGTCGGTTCCGGGTTTTATTGTGGCGGAGTCGGTTTTAAGTTTAATTGGCTTGGGAATTCAACAGCCCGATCCTTCTTGGGGAAATTTATTATCCCTGTCTACTAATGCTTCAATTTTAGTGTTGCAGCCTTGGTTGGTTTGGCCTCCGGCTATACTGATTATTTTGACTGTGTTGGCGTTTAATTTATTGGGGGATGGGTTGCGGGATGCTCTCGATCCGAGAAGCATTCAAAGGTAATTGGGAGTTAGATATTTTCTAGCCCCTAAAAAAGCTGAAAACTTTTTGGAGTAAGTCAAAGAGGTCGATCGGTCAAAAATGGCTGAAACCCTTAAATATACTGGATTCCTACCCATTAGAGCTAAAAACCTCTATGTATATAGGTTTGAAGCAATTGAGGCTTCAGTTTTTGTCTAAGTCCCGTTAAACAACACTCTCAAAATATTCGCGGTAAATAGGTAGACACTGTAAAACCCACATTCCGCAGATGTGGGTGGAATTTTTTTATCAGTTGTGAAAAGTTGGAACCCCAAAGTTTTTCCGTTTAACT